>JAZOTK010000058.1:0-3165 GCA_045657605.1 Clostridia bacterium | reverse complement strand
ACAAAAACTGTGGGCAGAATTATTTTTGACAATCTGTTCACCTATTTTAATATTCTTACTATCTCGCTTTTTATATTGGTACTTCTGACGGGATCGTTCAAAAACGCACTTTTTATAGGTGTGGTGTTTTCCAATGCTTTCACGGGAATATTGCAGGAAATAAAAGCCAAACGACTTGTGGATAAGCTGGCAATAATCACCGCTGAGAGGGTGACGGCGGTGCGAGACGGAAGAAAAGTTCAAATCAGAACAGAAGAAATAGTAAAAGATGATATTCTTATCGTGGAAGCGGGAAATCAGATCAGCGTAGATGCGGTAGTGGAGGTTTCCGAAAGGCTGGAGCTGGACGAATCTCTGCTGACCGGAGAGGGTATCCCTGTTCGTAAAGAAAAAGGCGACCTGTTGTTATCAGGTAGTTTTGTTTCGTCCGGAAGCGGAATAATCCGTGCGACAGGCGTGGGGGAGGAAAGCTATGCATCAAAGCTTACCGGAGAAACAAAAAAACATAAGAAAGCCCACTCCGAAATCATAGGAACAATAAATAAGATAATAAGATATATGTCGTATATAATATTACCGGCAGGGGGTCTGCTTTTTGCAACACAGTATATGAACGGCACGCCTGCAAATGAAGCGGTAATAGGTATGGTAGGGGCAGTAATAGGTATGATACCAAGCGGACTCGTACTGATAAGTACAGTAGCGATGACGTTGGGCGTTCTGCGATGTGCAAAACATAATGCTCTTGTACAGGATGCGGCGGCTATAGAAGTTCTTGCAAGGATAGATACCCTTTGTATAGATAAAACCGGAACGCTTACGGACGGCAGTATGCATCTGCGGGAGATTGTGCCTCTGGAAGGAACGGTAGCGGAAGCAAAGAATCTGTTTTCAGAATGTTTCTCGGCTTTTGAAGAGAATAATTTCACGTCTAAAGCGATACTTGCGGCACTTGGGAAATCGACTGCGTTTGAGGTAACAGACAAAATACCGTTCTCATCGGAAAGAAAATGGAGCGGCGTTTCTTTTAAAGAATATGGGACTTATATAATCGGAGCACCCGAATTTGTTTTTGGCTCTACCGGCCTTTGCAGAAAATATCTTGAAGACGGATACAGGGTGATTGCATTGGCACAAAGCAGAGAACGGTTAAGCGAGGAACTACCCGAAAAGATTATGCCTGTAGCGATGGCAATTTTAGAAGACGGGATAAGAGCCGATGCGGCAGATGTGGTAAAGATATTCAGAGAAAGCGGCGTTCAAATAAAGATAATATCAGGGGATAATCCGGTCACTGTATCAAATATAGCTAAAAAAATAGGTCTGGACGGAGCAGAAAAATATATAGATATGTCGCAATGCGATAAGGCGGATATAGCATCGTTGACAGAAGAATACGAGATTTTTGGCAGAGTAACACCACAGCAGAAAAGGCAAATTGTAGCAGAGCTGAAGAAAAAAGGGAAAACCGTTGCTATGACAGGTGACGGAGTAAATGATGTTCCGGCACTTCAGGAAGCGGATTGCTCGGTAGCGATGGCTGGCGGAAGTGATGCGGCTAAAGGTGTTGCAAAAATAGTGCTTGTAAATTCAGATTTTGCACCCCTTACCGACGTGGTGAGCGAAGGGAGAAGAATTATAAATAATCTTGAAGCAGTTTCGAGTATGTATATTACAAAAACTCTGTACTCGCTGTTTCTGACGCTGTTCTTTATTATTTCCGGAGGGCAGTATCCGCTTCAACCGGTACATCTGACACTAATAGGCGCATTATCCACAGGAATTCCGTCATTTTTGCTTGCGATGGAAAAAAATACAAGGCGAATCAAACCAGGATTTGTGCAACGTATGGGAAGAAATGCTTTGCCCGGAAGCCTGGTTATAACGGTGGCGATAATAGGACTTTATACAGCATATAATTTCGGGCTGCTGCAGGAACCTTCTTATATTCTGCAATCGGTGTGGATTACAGGATTTATAAGTCTTACGGTGCTTTTGGGAGTGTCAAGACCGCTGAATTTCTTCCGGGGAACAATAGCATCAGTTATGATGGTGCTGTTTGCAGGAGCAATGCTGCTGTTTGGCGGAGTAATGGGACTTGTGGTGCCGACAATACCTGATATTCTGATGATGGCAGTTATTTCAATAGCCGGTGCTGCAATAACTTTGTGGACAATGGTAATATGCAGGGATAACAATTGATGATTTGTGCCGCAGTGCGGCGAAATGGAGGATTAGTATGGATAAAAATTATAATTTTTTTGCTCTTGCGGCAAGAATGAAATATATAAATCGTTGGGGACTTATGAAGAACACACAACCGGAAAGCATAGGGCAGCACAGTCTTGATACAGCTGTAATTGCACATGGGCTGGCGGTAATAAACAATAAGATTTTCAGCGGAAATATAGATGCTGAAAAAACGGCGCTGGTGGCAATGTTCCACGATATAAGCGAGATAATCACAGGAGATATGCCAACACCAATAAAATATTATAATTCCGATATAATGAAGGCATATAAAGAGATAGAAAAGAAAGCAACGGAAAGCATTTTAGAAAAGCTTCCGGAAGAGTTGCGCGATAATTACGTTGAAGCTTTTGTCTGTGAAGATAAAGATATTTGCCGTATTGTAAAGGCGGCTGATAAGCTGTCGGCATATATAAAATGCATTGAAGAAGAAAATGCCGGAAACAGCGAATTTAAAAAAGCAAAGGAAAGTATTATGGAAAGCATAAAGAAAATGAACCTGCCTGAAGCAGATTATTTTATGGAAAAATTTATTCCTGCTTTCTATCTTACATTGGATGAAATATGAAAACTTTTATGGAATATGCTGTGGAGGAAGCTAAAAAAGCGGCAGAAAACGGTGACGTTCCTGTAGGTGCGGTAATTGTAAAAGATGGAGAAATTATAGCTTCAGGATACAATATGAGAGAAAAGAATACCAGTGCTACAGCTCATGCCGAAATATTGGCGATTGAATCCGCCTGTACCAAACTCGGCACGAGAGACCTTACAGGATGCCGTATGTATGTGACGCTTGAACCTTGTCCGATGTGTGCGGGAGCAATACTTATATCGGGTATAAGCCATGTGTATTTTGGCGCATATGAGGAGAAATACGGTGCGGCAGGGTCGGTTTTTAATTTATATTACGATTAT
>JAZOTK010000057.1:0-2482 GCA_045657605.1 Clostridia bacterium | reverse complement strand
TTTACTCTGATAACCGTACCGTCGGAAAGCTTTTCATAGCTGAGGTATATGCCTTCTACTGTCTGTTCAAATTCGGGAGAAATACATTCAACAAATACAACTGTTTCTTCGCTGTATGTAATTCTTATATCACTGCCTGCCGGAACTGCTCCGATTTCAGCTGTTTTGCCGTCTATTCTTACGGGAACTGTTTTTCTTACGGTAATCAGCTGTTCGTTATCTTCCGTATCAACTATTTTAAGGTTGTATGTATCTGCATCATAAGAAGAAACTGTTCCTGCTACAAAACTGTAATCTATGTTTTTCATTACTCTGTAAAGCAAGGTTGCCATCTGTGCACGTGTAACATTGCCGAGAGGTGCAAACATATTATCGCCCATACCGTTCATAATTTCGTTTGTGCATACATAATCCACATACCCTTTGGCTACTGCCGGTATTTCACTGACATCGGCAAAGTCTATTTCAAATTTTGTCTTTGCGCTCGCTTCCTCATCTGCTCCCATAAGCTTTGTGAGAAGAACTGCCGCTTCATATCTTTTAAGAGGCTGAGCCGCTACGGAATCTGCCACATATGCCGCCAGGTCCTTTTCAGTTATCACGCCTCTGTACAGGAGATATGCAACTTCGTCTTTATACGGTGTTTCAAAATCTTCTGTGATTTCACCGTAAATATCTTTTGCCGCTTCGATATATTCTTCAGATGTTTCATCGGTGTATCCGCATATTCTTGACATAAGAACAAGAGATTCCTGTTTTGAAACTTCCTTTTCGGGTTTAAAGGTTCCGTCCTCGTAACCTTTAATAATATTAAGTTCTGTCATTTCTTCAACAGCTTCTTTTGCCCAGCCAAATGCATCGCCCTCCATATCACTGAAAGCAAATGCACTGACTCCTGATGCAAGCATAGCCGCTGTCAGCACTAATCCGCAAATTCTTTTTTTCATTAAAATCACAACCCTTTCGTAAAATTTTTTTCCTTATATATAAATAATAACATATTTTTTAAAAAAATGCAACATTTTTTTATATAAATTTATTAAATTTCCAAAATTTTTGTATTGAAAAAGTTCTCCCGTTATAGTAAACTATTAATTGTGGTTGACATAATAATTCGTTTTCTTGCAGTTTTATATATTAATCAATCTACTTTCTTTATGTTATGTCAACAAATATATTTATTTTCTTAAGGGAGGAAAAACAATGACACGTTTTAAAAAGCTTATTACAGGTATGCTCGGCTTTGCTCTTATGTTTTCATCTGTCGGGCAGGTAATGGCGGCGAAGATTCCTGCTGATGCTGTCGGCACAAGCTATGAGGAAGCCGCTGAGCTCCTCGGCGTGCTCGGAATAATGGTCGGTGACGCTGAAAGCGGAAATTTCAGACCCGCTGATAATATCAGACGTTCTGAATTTGCCAAAATAGCAGTTACTGCTATCGGGCTCGGTGATGTTGCATCGTCGGCATCTCATAAGACAAAATTCCCCGATGTGGTTGAAAATCACTGGGCAAGCGGATATATCAATACCGCCACCGAGCAGGGGCTTATTATCGGTGATACAAACGGCAATTTCAGACCCGACGATAACGTAAGCTACGCTGAGGCTGTAACCGTTCTTGTGCGAATGGCAGGTCACGAGCCTGCGGCAAGCAGTAAGGGGCAGTGGCCCGCGGGACATCTTGTGGTTGCAAATTCTATAGGTATTACAAAAAACATACCGAGTGTCGCTTCAAATTCTGCTGTTACAAGAGGAACAGTCGCAAATCTCACGTTTAATACTCTTACAGTAAATATGATGGTACAGACAGGGTTTGGCAGTAATATCAAATATGAAGTTGTAGACAAAACTATTTTAGAGGAAAAGCTTAAAGTAACAAAAGAAACAGCGCAGATTACCGCTAACGAATATACAAAACTTAGCGGAACTTCCGGCGTTAAAAACGGACAAATCCTTGCAGGCGAAAAAGTTTATGCTGCAGGAGATACCAACGCCAAAAACCTTCTGGGATATCACACAAAGCTGTATTCAAGAGAAAATGCGGCAGGTGAAAATGTTCTTATAGCGGCAAGGGCTGACAGTGCAAAAAACAGCGTATTTTCGCTGAGTGCAAGAAACATTGCTACTGTGACCCGTCCGTCTTCTACCTCGAAAACTACGGTTAAATACTGGGAAAATAAAAACGAAAGCAAAAATACAAAAAATCTGTATATCGCTTCCGATGCAAAGCTTATTTACAACGGTAAATCCGCTGAATTTACCACCGCTAAAATAAAGCCCGCGTTCGGTACGGTTAAATATCTTGACACAAACCGCGACGGCGATTATGATATAGTTTTTGTTTATGAATACGACAATCTGGTTGTTGAAAATGTCGGTATAAATAGTCATACCGTAAGTGATAAATACGGTAATTCTTCTATCGTGCTCGATCCGAACAATAAAAACATTCAGTTCACTCTTGAGGATATTTCGGGTAACA
>JAZOTK010000056.1:0-3605 GCA_045657605.1 Clostridia bacterium | reverse complement strand
ACTTTTTTTCGTATATCGGATAATATATCAGCTGTCAATTTTTTCACGCTCCTTATGTTTTTTAATAATAAAATAAATAAACGCCCAAATCAGGAATATTCCTAAAATTATGAAGGAGAGGCAGGAGAGCAGGGGAGAGGTTATTTTAAAAATTCCGCTTAAAATTTCGATTACAAGGAAAAGAATAACACCCAGGGATGCTATGGATACTGTATCGGACAAAGTACCGCCTTTGTAGGAATAGGAATCCGCACCGAGAGATTTCTGCATTTTTTCAAGCATACCTGTGACCGAAAGTTTTTTCAGGAAAACAAAAGCAATACTGCCGCCTATAAGCGTACCGCAAATAAATGAGGGGACATAGAAAAGTGGAGTAAGTCCTTGTTTGTTCCAGAGCAGGGTCATAACGGGATAAGACATAATTGCACCGATAATACCTGTGCCGATAATTTCGCCCAAAACGGCAAAGAGAAGATTTCCTTTTGACATACGGTAAAATACGCCTGACAGAAAAGCACCGAAAATAGCACCGGTCAGAGCGATTGGCGGGATTGCAAGCACAGCCATTCGGATAATACCTATCAGCGTAGCACATAGCAGGGAGTACCAGGGACCCAGCAATACGGAGCATACGATGTTGATTAAATGTGCCATAGGACACATTCCTTCAAAACGAAGGAGCGGTGAAATCACAACACCGATTGCAACAAGCATGGCAAGTAATACAGTTTTTAAAAGTTTTTTGGTTTTCATAAAAATTTCCTCTTTTCGTATATTAATACGAAGTCAAATTTGCTTCGCCCGGTCGAGAATTAATTTTCTCCTCTCACCCCGAAACACGGGTTCCCATCGCAAAAAACCAAAGACGTCAAGCGCTCCCTTGCCGCCCGAAACCTCCTTTCTGTGATAATAAAAAAAACGGATAACCCCAGATGGGATTATCCGTTAATAAGCTCGTATGACTTCCTACGGCGGCATTATCCGCATCAGGTTAAAGGGTCGAAGTTGATTACTTCCTCTCAGCCTGCTGTTACAAGCTCCCCTGTATAACGTATTTAGTTTTAGTTTATACCTTTGTCGATTGCAGTAAGATTAAGCTCAAGCAGGTCGGCTTTCTTTGCCGGTACCAGCTTTTTAAGAGCGTCTTTCATCTCGTCTGCTGTAATTGTTTCATCAACTGTAGACAGTTTTCCGAGAGTTACCATATTAGCCAGTGTGCTTGCGTTCATATCAACAGCAATCTGTGTTGCAGGAACGGGAACTACTGTAATATCGTCTCTTTCAATCTTAGTGGAAATAAGAGAGCTGTCATAGATAACTACACCGCCAGGTGCTACAGAGTTAATGAATTTCTCAAGGGACGGACCGTTTAATGCGATAAGAACCGTAGGCTTCTGAATTATGGGAGAAGCTATGGGTTTATCGGATATGATTACGTTACAGTTAGCTGTACCGCCACGCATTTCGGGACCGTATGACGGAAGCCATGATACCTCACAGCCTTTGAGCATTCCGGCATAAGCCAGAAGCTTGCCGGCGAAAAGAATACCCTGACCGCCGAAACCTGCTAAAATAATTTCTGTCGTCATTTCTGTTACCTCCCTTTATTCCTTGTCCTTGTAAACTCCCAGAGGGAATACGGGCATCATTTTTTCTTCAATCCATTTAAGGCTTTCAACAGGAGACATACCCCAGTTTGTGGGACAGCCGGAAAGTACCTCTACAATAGAGAAGCCTTTGCCGTTAATCTGATTTTCAAACGCCTTTTTAATAGCTTTCTTTGCTGCTCTTACGTTTTTAACATTGTTAACAGCAACACGTTCAGCATAAGTTGTACCTTCAATCTGTGACAGCATTTCACAAACTCTGATGGGATAACCCTGAGTTTCGGGATTTCTGCCGTAGGGAGTGGTCTGGGTAACCTGACCTACAAGAGAGGTAGGTGCCATCTGACCGCCTGTCATACCGTAAATTGCGTTGTTTACGAATATAACGGTAATATTTTCGCCTCTTGCAGCGGAATGAACGGTTTCAGCAGTACCGATAGCCGCAAGGTCACCGTCACCCTGATAGGTAAATACGATGCTGCCGGGAACGGCACGTTTGATACCTGTTGCAACAGCGGGAGCTCTACCGTGAGCGGCTTCCTGCATATCGCAGTTAAAATAGTTATAAGCAAATACCGAACATCCAACGGGAGCTACACCGATGGTTTTACCTTCGATACCAAGCTCATCTATAACCTCAGCCACAAGTCTGTGGATAATACCGTGAGTACATCCGGGGCAATAATGTAAAGGCACATCAGAGAGTGCATGGGGTCTTTCAAATACTTTAGCCATTATTTGCCACCTCCTATAATTTTTTCGATTTCGGCACAGATTTCGTCCGGAGACGGAACCACACCGCCGTTACGTCCGTAGAAATAAACGGGTTTTTCGCCGTTTACTGCAAGACGTACGTCTTCAACCATCTGACCCTGGCTCATTTCAACGCTCAGGAAAGCTTTTGCGGTTTTAGCCGCATCGCTGATGGCTTTTTCGGGGAAAGGCCAAAGGGTGATAGGACGGATAACGCCAACTTTAACACCTTTGTCACGCATCATCTGCATAGCAGTTTTAGCAACACGTGCAATAACGCCGTAGGCTACCAGAATCACATCGGCATCTTCGGTGTTCATGCACTCAACCTTAACCTCGTTTTGTTTTATTATTTCATATCTTTCGGCACGTTCGTTGTTAATTTTCTCAAGCTCAGAAGGCTCTATGTAGAGAGAATTAACTACGTTTCTGCCACGTTTCATCTGAGTTCCGTTAGTAGCCCAGGTCTTTTCGGGAACTTCTCGTTTTGAAATTTCTTCAAAGCTTACGGGTTCCATCATCTGACCCAGCATACCGTCACCCATAATCATAACGGGTGTTCTGTAGGTATCAGCAATATCAAATGCTTCTGTTGTAAGAGAAACCATTTCCTGAACAGAAGAAGGTGCAAGTACAACGAGATGATAGTCACCATGACCGCCGCCTTTTGTAGCCTGGAAATAGTCGGACTGAGCGGGCTGAATACCGCCAAGACCGGGACCTCCTCTTACGATGTTTACGATAACACAGGGCAAATCAGCACCTGCGATATAGGATATACCTTCAGATTTAAGACTTATTCCGGGGCTGGAGGAGGAAGTCATAACTCTTGCTCCTGCACCTGCCGCACCGTAAACCATATTGATTGCGGCAACTTCGCTTTCAGCCTGTATAAACAGACCGCCAACCTTGGGCATTTTCTTTGCCATATATGCCGCAACCTCAGTCTGCGGCGTTATGGGATAACCGAAGAACAGACGGCAACCTGCCTGCATAGCGGCTTCAGCCATAGCTTCGTTACCCTTCATTAAAACTTTTTCTGCCATTATTTTTATCCTCACTTTCCGTTTTTTAAAACAAGATTTTGAGTCTTAAACAGAATTGCTCAGATTGCCGTTATGCAGCGAAGGTGCTGTACACAGGTACCGCCCTGAGCGAAAAACGGTGATATGAGTGGTTATGTTTAAGACGTTGCAACGTTATCTTTCGACTTCTATTACGCAGTCGGGGCACATAAGCGCACAG
>JAZOTK010000055.1:0-3471 GCA_045657605.1 Clostridia bacterium | reverse complement strand
TGCCTGAGCATCGGCAAGAGCATCGGAGAAATCCCTGCCTTCCTTTACCATCTGCGTAAGGATATAGTTTGTAGTACCGTTTAAGATACCCATAATTTCGGTTATTTCATTTGCCGCAAGACACTGGCGGAGAGGTCTTATTATAGGAATACCGCCGCCTACACTTGCTT
This sequence comes from Clostridia bacterium, assembly GCA_045657605.1. Lineage (GTDB taxonomy): Bacteria > Bacillota > Clostridia > RUG12999 > RUG12999 > JAZOTK01. The sequence continues at coordinate 3,301 of JAZOTK010000055.1, read as the reverse complement.
CAAACAGGTAGCTTACGCCTTTATCTGCAGCAATCTGCAGAAGCTCACTACCGTGAGTCGCAACAAGCTCTTTATTAGAGGTTACAACACTTTTACCGGCGAGCAGAGCGCGCTTTGTAAAATCATATGCAGGCTTAAGACCGCCTATGACTTCAGCAACAATATCAACCTCGCTGTCGGCTAAAATTTGTTCAAAATCTTTTGTAAACAGATTTTTTTCGGGATGGTCGTCAAAATCTCTTATATCAAGAATATACTTAATATCAATTTTTCTGCCGCATCTGCGTGTGATGCTTTCGCAGTTTGTTCTGATAACTTCGTATACGCCTGAACCTACGACACCGAATCCCAGTATAGCTATTTTTGACATTTGTATAACATTCCTTTCGGGTTAAGCTTTTGAAATAATATCGACTTTCTTTATTCCGCTCAATGTTCGCAGCTGTTCGAGCACAGAGCGTATATCACCGTCAAAATTAAGTGAAATTGTGATGTTTGCAGTGTTATTTACGGGAATGTTCTGATTTATTGTCAGAATATTTGCACCGCTGTCTGCCAGCGTTCCGAGAATTGCAGATAACACGCCCTGTTTGTCAGATACAATAAAAAACAGGGTATAAATACGATCACTACCCATTTCTACAAACGGGAAGACGCTGTCTTTATACTTATAAAAAGCACTGCGGCTTATCCCAACAGCCGCAACAGCACTGCCTATAGTTCTGCAGGTACCGTCACCGAGAAGCTTTTTTGCTTCAACTACCTTTAAAAAAACCTTGGGAAGTATTGTAGAATCTACTAAAAGCAGGTTGTTTTCGGATTGCATATTCACAACTCCTTTCACTCAAAAATGTACGCTGTCGGAAAACAAAAGTTTCTATATCAAGTATATTAACACATTTTCAGAAAAAAATCAAGAGGAAATATAATAAAAAATATATTTTCATCAAAAATAGTTAAAAAATGCGAATATAAGCTGTGGTAATTGTGAAATTTTATAAAATTTTACAAAAAATAAAATCGCCGCATACGTTTTGTATGCGGCGAGTGAGGGGAGGCTGAGAAAAAGCTCAGCCGTTGTACGCTCTGAAAATATCAGCGTTTTGTTTTGATATATTTAAGAATAGCAAAAGAAATAAATGTATTTATAATACCTTTCATTAAATTAAAGGGGATTACACCAAAAATAATTATATCAAGCTTGCTGTCAATCAGGGAATTTACTTCCGAGCACATATTAATGATGGTTTCTATGGGCATAACCTTGGAATACCAGGGAATTAATATGAAATAGTTAAACAGCATAGCAACCGCTGTCATAGCCAGAATCCCGGCTACTGTGCCCGATATTGCTTTTATGCCGCCTTTCTTTGCGGTAAGAGCAATCGGGATTATATAACAGCAACCCATAATTACATTTGCAAATTCTCCTGCCCCGCCGGTAGAGGTCATAAGCAGATGAATCAGATTTTTAACAATAATAACCGCAATTCCAACTACGGGAGAAATAGATACGGCACCGACAAGTGCCGGAACATCGCTGAAATCCAGCTGCAAAAACGGAGGGATAAACGGAAGATTAAATTCCAGAAACATAATTACCACCGACAGAGCCGCCAGAAGCCCGGATGCTGTAAGTTGTTTTGTTGTGAGTTTCATTTTTTACAAGTCCTTTCCTTATAAGGGGCAAAAAAACCGCATACTCTACGGGGAGAATATGCGGAAATATATACATATATATGTATATCTTCTTCCATCCGGACTTTACCGTCGGCTTTGGAATTTCACCAAATCAACCGCTAAAGCGGCTCGCGGGCTATACCGCCGGTAGGGAATTTCACCCTGCCCCGAAGATTTATATTACCATTATACTACCATAACGGAAAAATGTCAATAGTTTTGTCAGAAAATTTTATCTTATATCAAATCCTGCGGATTTAAATATTCTGTTACGAACGCCCAGACCCAGACCGTCCTCGCCGGGAAGCTCGCATAATATTTCATCAACGCCCATTCGGTCAAAATCACGGAATGCCGCGAACATAATATTAGCCATATCGGAAGCACTGCTGCCCCAGGTTATTATATTTTCGCAGGGATAGGACGAGGTATCTTTACAGAAAACACCTGTTTTTATACCTTTTTTTACATTTTCTTCAAGCTGTGCCGATATTTTAGCAACCGCATCGCCATCAAAAACCGTTACCTTTGCTTTAGGGGTATAGTGAAGATATTTCATACCCGGGCTTTTCGGTTTATAATCTGAAGAACCTTCCTTTTTGTGTTTTTCAACTTCAACCTCACCGAATATTTCTTCGAGCTGCTCACGGGTTATTCCGCCGGGACGGAGAATAACTGGAAGTTCGCCGGTCGTATCGACTACTGTAGATTCTATACCGATATTACAGCTGCCGCCGTCTATTATCATATCTACCCTGCCATTTAAGTCGTCGCAAACATCAATAAACCTCGTAGGGCTGGGTTTGCCGGACAGATTGGCACTTGGAGCGGCTATGGGAGTTCCTGCATATTCAATAAGACGGGAGGCTATCTGCGAGGACGGCATACGGATTGCAACTGTATCAAGTCCTGCCGAAACCGCATCGGGAACGATGCTTTTCTTTTTGACTATTACAGTAACAGGACCACTCCAGAAATGTTCGGCTATTTTTTTTGCCATAGGATTCATATATCCGATTTTCTCCGCATCAGCATATTTTGCAATATGCAGGATAAGAGGATTGTCAGAGGGTCTGCCTTTCGCTTCGAAAATTTTTCTGACAGCTGTGGCATTAAGCCCGTCAGCACCTATCCCGTACACCGTTTCTGTAGGGAAAGCCACAAGCCCGCCATTTTTTATAATTTCGCCTGCTACCTTCAGCGGAGAAAGGTCATCGGTTATTTTCAGTAACTCAGTTTTCATTTCATCATCCTTCTTATAATAGGCACCTGTGTTTTCAGCACATCGGCACAAATGTCGATTTCTTCTTCGGTATTATATCTTGAAAAGCTGAACCGTATGGCGCTGTCAATATCGCCGTGTTTTAATCCCATCGCCGTAAGAACGGGCGAGGGTGCGGGTTTGTTTGATGAGCAGGCAGAGCCTGAGGAGACCATAATTCCTTCGTTTTCAAGCATATGCAAAAGCACCTCGGAACGGGTTCCTCTGAAAGAAACATTAAGTATATGAGGTGATGTGTTTTCGCCGTTTATTTGTATATCGTCAATTTCGCCAAGCTTTGATATAAACCGGGCTTTAAGTTTTCCAAGATATTCGTTTGTCCCTGCTGTATCAAGGAGA
>JAZOTK010000054.1:0-8184 GCA_045657605.1 Clostridia bacterium | reverse complement strand
TGTAAATCCTGCCGTCATTGTAAACAGATTCTCCATTGTTATGGGACGCACTGCTTTTTCTATATTTCTGTCAAATCTTTTTACCGTCATATCTTTAAACGCCGGCAAAAACTCATAAAGAGGGTCCTTCAACCGAAATTTTCCCTTTTCATAAAGCTGCAACGCCGCCGTTACGGTTATAGGTTTCGAGCAGGAATACATATATAAAAGCTCATCGCCTTTCATCGGGGTTTTTTTCTCAATATTGGAATACCCCGAGCTGTAACTGAAAACCTTCTCGTTATCTTTATATACAACCACAGAATTTCCCGGTATTCTCCAATCTGTCAGCGAATCCATATAATCTTTCAAATACTGAAAATTCATTTCACTATCTCCTTACAGATAATATCCCACATTCGACAGTCCTGTATTTTCCTCAAACCCAAACATAAGATTAAGATTCTGAACCGCCTGACCTGCAGCTCCTTTTATAAGGTTATCTATACACGAAATTATAATAGCTCTGTTTAATCTCTTATCCACGCTTACGCCTATATCAACAAAATTTGAGCCTGTTACATAATGGCTTTCGGGTAAAGAGCCTTCATATACTCTTACAAACTGCTCACCTTTATAAAACTCTTTATATACAGCCGTCAGCTCTTCTGCTGATTTATATTCCTTCAGATTAGCATAGCAGGTTGCAAAAATACCTCTTTTCATAGGTACAAGGTGGGGTGTGAACGACAGAACGATAGGCTCGCCTGCAACATTTGACAACTCCTGCTCTATTTCCGAAGTATGTCTGTGTGTTGCTATTTTATATGCCTTCATTGTTTCTGTACATTCGCAGAAATGATAGGCTGTCGCCAGTCCTCTGCCTGCACCTGTAACGCCTGACTTTGCATCTATAATAATATTCTTTGTTTCGCAAAGTCCGTTTGCAAGAAGCGGAGCCAGTCCGAGTATGGAACAGGTCGTATAACAACCGGGATTACCTATTATATTTGTAGTTTTTATTTTTTCTCTGTGAAGCTCCGGCAGTCCGTACACCGCTTTTTCAAGAATTTCCGGTGCAGGGTGACTGTCGCCGTACCACTCCTCATATACCTTCACGTCATCATATCTGAAATCTCCGCTGAGGTCAATAATTTTAAGCCCTGCGTTATACAAAGACGGAATTACCTCTTTCGATGCTCCGTGAGGAAGAGCAGTAAATACTACATCACACTCCTTTGCCGCTTTTTCTACGTCAAGGCTGCTGCACTCGATGTCAAAAACATTTTTAAGATGAGGGTAAACTTCCGATATTTTTTTACCCACATAGCTGTTTGATACCACATAGGTTATTTTTACTCCCGGATGTCCCAAAAGAAGCCTTACCAACTCTATTCCGGCATAGCCTGTAGCACCGAGTATACCTACACGAATTTCGCTCATTTATATCATTACCTTTCATATGTGTATTATTATACAATATTTTAGCACAAAATTAATAAAAATTCAACTGTCTTTTTTAATAAAATTGCGAAATTTGACGATTAAAATTTGATTGTTTTATATAAATAAAAAAAGGTATTTCCATTTTCTGGAAGAATATATATAATATTGGTAATTTTGTGAAAGGAGCGAATGATGTTGAATTTACAGATTTCGAGAAAAAAAGACAGATTATTTGTCACAGTCAGCGGTGAAATCGACCACCACAATTCGGCAGTTATAAGAGAGAGCATTGATATAGAGCTTAAGTGCGGAGGAATACAGCAGCTTATTTTTGATTTTTCTTCACTTGAGTTTATGGACAGCTCGGGTATAGGCGTTATTATGGGTCGTTATCGGCTGATAAGCAGTATGGGCGGAACAGTATCCGTTATAGGCGCGGCGCCATATATTGAAAAAATTCTCCGTCTTTCAGGGCTTGAAAAAATAGTCCAGATAGTAAAAGGTGCATAAATATTGGAAAGGAATGACTGTAAAATGAAAGATAAGATGACACTTGAATTTCCCGCAGGCTCGGCTTATGAATCTTTTGCCAGAGTTACGGTTGCCGCATTTATTTCCCGGCTTGATCCTACGGTTGCGGAAATAAACGAAATAAAAACAGCAGTATCGGAAGGCGTTACAAACAGTATTATTCACGGATATGAAAACAGAGGCGGAACAGTATACATAGAATGTGAAATAAACGGTTCCACCGTAACTATTATTATCGCCGATAAAGGGAAAGGAATAGAAAACATTGAAAAGGCACGGACTCCGCTATTTACTACAAATCCCGACGGCGAACGGTCCGGTATGGGTTTTACGGTAATGGAAACATTTATGGATACGGTGGAGGTGAGCTCGGTGCCTTCGGTCGGCACAAAAATTATAATGACCAAAACTCTCTCCCCGGCGGAGGAAGGTGCTAAATGTGGATAACGGCATTTTCAGCCTTATTGCATCAGCACAACAGGGAAACCGCTACGCGCTCGAACGTATTGTATCAGAAAACGACGGGCTGGTCTGGAGTGTTGTCCGGCGTTTTTCCGGCAGAGGATATGAATCCGACGATTTATACCAGCTAGGTTGTATCGGTCTTGTAAAAGCCGTACAGAAATTTGATTTTTCAAAAAATGTACAGTTTTCTACCTATGCTGTACCAATGATTCTCGGTGAAATCCGCAAATTCCTGCGAGATGACGGCACCATCAAAGTCAGCCGCAGTATAAAGGAACTGGCAATGAAAATAAAGTACGTTGCAGATGAAATCTCTAAAGAAACGGGGAAAGAAGCGACTGTATCGGATATTGCCTCAAAGCTCGGTATCTCCACCGAAGCTGTTGCCGAAGCAATGGCAGCCTCCGCGTCTCCCGTTTCACTTTATCAACCCATCAGCGAAGACAGCGAGCTTTCGCTGATAGATACTTTAAGCGATGATGATAAATACGAAAAAATCATCGACTGTATGACGCTCCGCACGGCGACAGCCACTCTGCCTGAGCGTGAACAAAATTTAATCTTCCTGCGGTATTATAAAAACGAAACACAGACGGAAGTCGCAAAAAAAATGGGAATTTCCCAGGTACAGGTTTCCCGGATAGAAAAGAAAATCCTTGAAAAGCTGAGGAAAGAAATTATATAAAAAAAGCATCATTGCCCCCTCTCGGCAATGATGCTTTTTTATACTATCAGGCTACGCCTTCATAAGCTCCCTTTCTCTTTCCACAAAATAATTTTCATCAATTTTTTCTGATACTATATCATAAAGGTGTTCCGGCATCACGTCATTTTCACACAGCGTATGTATAAATTCAGCTATAATTTTTTCGTTGCAGGATATATCCCGTATTGTACGACGCACAGTATTTTCAGCATCCCCACCGGTGTTACGGCGTATTTCTACCCCATATACATATGTTGAAATGTTATTCGATATATCGATATACCTTTCCTGTATTATATAATAATCCAGTCGCATATTTTTCTCTTTGATATTTTTTGATATAAGCAGCGTTTTCTTCATTTTTTACATTCCCTTTCTTCTACTTTATATATTCATTATAATTCTATGGTGCCCGCTTTTCAAGTATAACCGTTTTCTCAATTTTTACCATTATTTACATTATTTTTACATAATTAGAAAATTTTTACATTATATCGTTGAATTTATGTAAAAAAACTATGATTTTACTGTTGCAAATTGTTATTTTTTATTGTAAAATATAATATAAAGAAGATATGTTTTTTCCTATATTTTGAACAAATCGGAGCGTTAAAAATGGTAATTGATTTTCATACACATATTTTTGCTGATTCTCTTGCACAAAGAGCTATCGCAAATCTTGAAGAAAAAGGTAATATAAAAGCTTTTTTAAACGGAACAAAATCTGATCTTATCCGTTCAATGGACAATGCCGGTATTGATATATCCGTAATTCAGCCCGTACTTACAAAGCCGGCCCAGACAGCCACGGTAAACAAATGGGCGGCAGAAATAACAGATGATCGGATACGTGCTTTTGCAGGATTTCATCCAAAAGATGAAAAGTACAAAGAAACGCTTAAAGAAATTAAACGCATGGGTTTTACCGGCGTTAAAATACATCCCGACTATCAGGGGGTATTCGTTGATGACCCACAATATTTCCCCGTCTTTTACGAAATTTTCGCAAACGGTCTTGAAGTTTTATTTCACGCCGGTCTCGACATAGGATTTGATGCTCCCTACCACTGCACACCGGATCGTCTTGCAAAATTACTGGACAGTATGGAAACCGGCACAATAATCGCCGCTCATCTCGGCGGGCACAGTATGTGGGATAAGGTGGAAGAACTGATAGCCGGCAAGGATATTTATATTGATACCTCTATGGGTTCATCTTACTATACTCCCGAACAATTCAGAAAAATTATCCGGAAACATCCTGCCGATAAAATACTTTTCGGAACCGATTCTCCCTGGAGCGACCAGAAAACTGAGCTGATGTGTCAGAAAAAGCTTATCTCCGATAACGTACTTGAAGAAAAAATTATGTATAAAAATGCTCTTGCGCTTTTATAAAAACACTCCCGAAAACCGCAAAATCCGGTTTTCGGGAGTGTTTCTTATTTTCTGTATTTTGCCGGCGTAATTCCTTTGATCGCCTTAAAAGTTTTTATAAAATAGCTTAAATCGTTAAATCCTGTTGAATAGGCAATATCCGTAACACTTATATCTGTACTGAGAAGCAATTTTGACGCCTTTTCTATCCTGTATGTATTCAGATACTCAACCGGGGTCTGTCTCGTCATATTTCTAAAAAAAGAACAGAAATACTTTGATGACATTTCAGCCACCGCCGCCATATCATCAAGGCTTATCTGGCTGTCATAATTACTTCTTATAAACGAAAGTACCTTTTTCAGCTTTGGCATATTTTTATCTGAATGAACCTCGCCGCTCACGCTGCTGTAGAAATGACCGTCTATTATCACTCCGAACAGGCTGTAAAGCGCGCCTATTACCCTGAACTTATAGCCTGAGGATTTTTTGCTCATCTCTCCGAACACCTCTGCAATGGCATTGTTAATTTCCCCATCCCCTGCAGGTATGAATTCCGTAATTTTATGCTCGCCATTCATCAGCCCTTCAAAAAAATAGCGACAGCTGTTATTCTTTACCGATAAAAGATCCATACTAAGCACTATACATTCGTAGTCACACATCTCCGGTTGCCCGCTGTGTATGGTTTCCGGATTTACGAAAATAATATCATTTTTAGCCGCCGTATATGACCGGTTATCAAGCCTCACGTTAAGTGTGCCGTCAATCACCCTTATAATCTCTATTTCCGAATGCCAGTGTGACGTCATTTCATACCGTATATGCGCCTTATTTATAATATGCAGTTCTATGGGAAAATCTACTGTCCCTCTCTGCTTTAATTCATTATAACTCATACCCGCCTCCAAATCTGAATATTATTATACTTTTTTATATTATAACACAAGTAATATATAAAAATCAAGTATATAATTATAATTAGGAAGGAATTTTTGATAAAATTCCCACCCCAATGTTATGAATTTTAATTTATATTAAATAAGGAGGAAATAATCATGGCAAAAAACAGATTAATAGGCGATTATCCGGTTATCGGTATCCGCCCTACAATTGACGGAAGAAGAGGTCCCCTTAAAGTAAGAGAATCTCTCGAAGTTCAGACAATGAACATGGCAAAATCAGCCGCTGAACTTATTTCATCAAACCTTAAATATTCAAACGGCGAACCCGTTAAGGTTGTTATTGCCGATACAACAATAGGCAGAGTTGCAGAAGCTGCTGCTTGTGCATCTAAATTCAAAAAAGAAGGCGTAGATATTACAATTACAGTTACACCTTGCTGGTGCTACGGTTCCGAAACTATGGATATGGATCCTATGACAATAAAGGCTGTATGGGGCTTTAACGGTACAGAAAGACCCGGTGCGGTTTATCTTGCAGCTGTTCTCGCTTCTCATGCACAGAAAGGTCTGCCCGCTTTCGGCATCTACGGTCACGATGTTCAGGATATGACTGATACTTCTATCCCTGCTGACGTTCAGGAAAAATTACTCAGATTTGCACGTGCTGCAGTTGCTGCCGCTACAATGAGAGGCAAATCCTATCTCCAGATAGGTTCTATCTGTATGGGTATCGGCGGTTCTATCATTGATCCCGCATTTATCGAAGAATATCTCGGCATGAGAGTTGAATCTGTTGACGAGGTAGAAATCATCAGAAGAATGACAGAAGGCATCTATGATGAAGCTGAATTTAAAAAAGCTCTGGCATGGGCTAAAGAAAAATGCGTAATGGGATTTGACAAAAACCCCGAAGATATGCAGAAAACGGATAAAGAAAAAGAAGAGCAGTTTGAGTTCGTTGTTAAGATGATGTGTATCATCAAAGACCTTATGAACGGTAATGAAAACCTTCCCGAAGGTTGCGAAGAAGAAATGGTTGGTCACAACGCTATCGCAGCCGGTTTCCAGGGTCAGAGACAGTGGACAGACTTCTATCCTAACTGCGACTTCCCCGAAGCAATGCTTAACACCTCTTTTGACTGGAACGGTCCGAGAGAGCCTTACATACTTGCAACTGAAAACGACGTTTTAAACGGTTTAGGTATGCTGTTCGGTAAGCTTCTGACAAACAGACCGCAGATGTTCGCCGACGTAAGAACATACTGGAGCGGTGATGCTGTTAAGAGAGCTACCGGTTATGATATCGAAGGCAAAGCTAAAGAAGCTGACGGTTTTATTCATCTTATCAACTCCGGTGCATGCTGTCTTGATGCTTGCGGCGAAGTTAAAGACGAAAACGGTAACGGCGTTATGAAACAGTGGTATGATATGACAGACGCTGATTGCGATACAGTTATGAAATCCACCACTTGGAATATGGCTGACCTTGGATATTTCAGGGGCGGCGGTTTCTCATCAAGATTCCTGACAAGAGCTGAAATGCCCGCTACAATGATAAGACTTAACCTCGTTAAAGGTTTAGGTCCTGTACTTCAGATTGCAGAAGGTTGGACAATATCACTTCCCGATGAAGTTTCCGATGTTCTCTGGAAACGTACAGACTATACATGGCCCTGTACATGGTTTGCTCCGAGATGCACAGGCGAAGGTGCATTCAAAACAGCGTATGACGTAATGAATAACTGGGGTGCTAACCACGGTGCAATCAGCTACGGTCATATAGGTGCAGACCTTATCACTCTCTGTTCAATACTCAGAATTCCCGTATGTATGCACAACGTACCTGAAGAAAAAATCTTCAGACCTGCTGCATGGAACGCATTCGGTATGGATAAAGAAGGTCAGGACTACAGAGCTTGCAACGCTTACGGTCCTATGTATAAAAATATTAAGTAATATATTTCAAAAGGCTGTCTCACGAAAAAGTGAGGCAGCCTTTTTGTATACATAGAACTATCGAGATATTTTTATTTTTAGCTAAATTTTGCAACAAGTTGCAAAGCGAAATTATTGCTCCGCAATAGCTAAATAACTCCTTCGGAGTAGCTAAATTAAATCCGCCTTATAGCTGACCGAAGGTCAATTTCGCTGCCGCAGGTAATTTAGCGTGCATTAGCACATTTAGCTCGCCGCCAGGCGAATTTAGCTGAAAAAGACATTTTTCATATCCGAAAAATGTCTTTTTCTGGCACCCCCGGCGTGAATCGAACACACGACTAATCCTTAGGAGGGACTTGTAATATCCACTTTACTACGGGGGCATGTTTTACGTAAAAATCCTTTTTAGATTTTTACGCTCAACATATATTCTATTACAAAACTGTCTTTTTGTCAAGATATATTTATGTTTTTCCTGAATTTTTCAAAGATTTTGAAAAGCAGTATTCCGACAATTATTCCCGCAAGTCCCTGCCCTGCATTGGTAGGAATGCTGACGAGTGCCGGACCGAATCCGTATAAAAATCCTTCAAATATGTAATATCCTACTATCATTATAATCTCAGCACATATTCCGCTGATTATACTGCCGAAAAGCTTTGTATTGCCTCTAAATACACACGCTGCCGCCACAGCCATAAGTCCTTTTATAATAAAGGTTGCCGGAGCATACAGCGGATATCCGATTAAATCCGCAACCGCTGACCCTATAGAAGCAGCAAGAAAACCGCACGCAGGCCCGAGAAGCCATCCGCTAAGAAGAACTATACAGTCTCC
>JAZOTK010000053.1:0-2019 GCA_045657605.1 Clostridia bacterium | reverse complement strand
CGCTCCCGTAGAAGCAGCAGCTCAGACAGATGCACTTCTTGAAGTAGCAAGCGGCGCTGTAGATGCTTGCGTAATCGACATCACAATGGCTAATGCAATGACAGGCGAAGGCACAAGCTATGCAGACCTTGGTATTGCAGCTGAACTTACAACAGAAGAATACGGTATCGGTTTCAGAAAAGATTCTGATATGACAGCAGAAGTAAACAAAATTATGGACGAACTTACTGCTGACGGTACACTCACAAAACTGGCTGAAAAATATAATCTTACTTTAGCTGAATAATACATAACAGAGGGAAACGCATATGTTTTTACAGGTATCCTTAAGCCTTTTGCAAGGCTTTTTCACAACCTTTAAAATTTTCATACTGACGTTAGCCTTAGCACTGCCCCTGGGGCTGATAATCAGCTTCGGTTCAATGACAAGGGTACGCATTATCAGATGGATAGTGCGTACCTTCATCTGGATAATAAGGGGAACACCGCTGATGCTGCAGCTTATCGTCATTTTCTACGGACCGGGACTGATTGCCGGTTGGGCGGCAAAAGGCTCGGGACCCATAATGGAATTTATGGCGGGCTGGACCGTTCCCGAACGGTTTGCGGCGGTAATAATCGCTTTCGTGATAAACTACGCCTGTTATTTCTCCGAAATATTCAGAGGCGGCATAGAAGGCGTTCCGAGAGGACAGTACGAGGCAGGTCAGGTACTTGGAATGACAAAGGTACAAACCTTTTTCCGGGTAATACTTCTTCAGGTGGTAAAACATATAGTGCCACCAATGAGCAACGAAATTATCACCCTGGTGAAGGATACCTCGCTTGCCAGAATAATAATGGTATACGAAATTATCTGGAATGCACAGAAATTCATAAAATCCGACGGTCTGCTGTGGCCGCTGTTCTATACGGCAGTATACTACCTGGCGTTCTGCGGACTGCTGACACTCCTGTTCGGATATATTGAAAAGAAACTCGATTATTTTAAGTAGGTATAAGATTATGAAAATACTGGAAGTTAAAGATATATGCAAGAAATTCGGTAATTTAAAAGTGCTTGGCGGCGTAAGCTTTTCTATGGACGAAGGCGAGGTTATTTCGGTAATCGGTTCTTCGGGAAGCGGAAAAACTACGCTCCTTCGTTGTCTGAATTTCCTTGAATGGGCAGACAGCGGTAAGGTTTTCTTAGACGGTGAGCTTTTAATTGATGCAGAAACCGCCAAAACTCTCTCAGCAAAAGAAATCAGAAAAAAACAGCTGAATTTCGGACTGGTTTTTCAGGATTTCAATCTGTTTCCGCAATATAATGTGCTTGAAAACGTAACTCTTGCACCCAAACTGCTGGCGAAAGAAAGAGAAGATTTCAAGACAAACAAAAAAGAAATCTACAGGGAAATAGAAGAAACCGCTCACGAGCTGCTGCGAAGCGTGGGAGTTGAGGATAAAGCAGGAAACTACCCCTGCGAGCTCTCGGGCGGACAGAAACAGAGAGTATCCATCGCAAGAGCATTGGCACTTAAACCGAGAATGCTGTTTTTTGACGAACCCACATCAGCCCTTGTCCCTGAAATCACAGGCGAGGTGCTGAAAGTAATAAAATCCCTGGCAGAATCGAATATGACAATGGTGATAGTAACTCACGAAATGCAGTTCGCCAGAAATATATCCGACCGTATTATATTTATGGACGGCGGCGTAGTGCTGGAAGAAGGCTCACCTGAGGAGATATTCGATAATCCGAAATACGAGCGAACAAGGGCGTTTATAAACAGCTTCAGTAAATAAGCAAATATAGGGGGCAGGGGACTTGCCCTGTCCATAAAAGGCAGGGGAGTACTCTGTCCCATTGGGCTTTAAAATGGGAGCTTAAGGAAGGTAAAAAATATGCAGGAGCTTATCATAAAAATACTATTAATACCGTTTATATTTATAAGTCTTACAGTACACGAATATGCCCACGGCTATGTGGCATACAGACTGGGTGATTATACCGCAAAAGAAAGCGGCAGGCTTACA
>JAZOTK010000052.1:0-2779 GCA_045657605.1 Clostridia bacterium | reverse complement strand
GGTTTTTCATATTAAAACCGTACCAGAAACTGAGATTTTTAAGCTTTTTCAATCCGGAACAGGACCCTGCAAATGCGGGCTACCAGGTTATGCAATCGAAAATAGCAATAGGCTCGGGAGAATTTACGGGCAGACATCTTCTGCAGGGACCGCAGACTCAGCTGGGCATACTTCCCGCAAAACATACAAACTTTATTTTCGGCGTAATAGGCGAGGAATTCGGATTTATCGGTGCAATGCTTGTAATAATACTGCTTTTTGCACTTGTTATAAAATGCTTTATGACGGCAAATAACGCAAGAACAGCTTACGGTAAATATATCTGTATCGGCATAGGAGCTATGTTTTTATTCCAGACATTTGAAAATATCGGAATGTGTATGGGCGTTATGCCGGTTACGGGAATACCACTACCGTTTTTAAGCTACGGAGGCTCGTCAATGCTGACAAACCTGATAGCGGCGGGACTTGTTATGAGCGTAAGCTCAAGAAAGAAAACTATTAATTTCTGAAGGGGTAATGATATTGGATAACAGAGCCATAGGAGTATTCGACTCAGGTCTTGGCGGACTTACGTGCGTTAAAGAGATTATGGAACTTATGCCAAACGAAGAAGTCGTATATTTCGGAGATACGGGGAGAGTTCCCTACGGAACCCGCTCGCCGGGAACAATAACAAAATACGTGGAAAGCGATATAAATTTCCTCAGAACATTCGATATAAAAATGATAGTAATTGCCTGCGGAACAGCAAGCTCAATCGCACTCGAAACCGCAAAAGGAAGATTTTCAGAACCGATAATCGGCGTGGTAAAACCTGCGGCGGCGGCAGCTGTAGCGGCAACTAAAACAGGCAGCATAGGCGTGCTCGGAACACCGGGTACGATAAATTCGGGTAAATATCTTGATGAACTGAAATCACTTAATCCCAAAACACTTGTCACATCAGTAGCCTGCCCGATGTTTGTTCCGCTTGTTGAAAACGGATATGCAGACCACAAGGCAACCTATCTTATAGCGGAAGAATATTTAAAGCCGCTTAAATCAGCAAATGTCGATACGGTGATTTTAGGTTGTACACATTATCCGCTGCTTAAAAAAGTCATTTCGGATATAATGGGCGAGGGTGTAACACTTATTGATGCAGGATATGAAACCGCGTACGAGGTTAAAAAATATCTTGAAGAAAATGATATGCAGGCAGAAAGCACCCATAGTAAACCCTACCGCTTTTATGTAAGCGACAGCGTTGAAGGATTTGAACGCCTCGGCAGTTTGTTTTTACAGAAAAAAATATCAGGTCTTATAGAGAAGATTGATATTGAAAAATACTGAGGTGTCCGCTATGAAAATAAATATAAAAGTAAAATCCGAACGGCAGGGAGAAGGAAAAAACGAATTTTCGGCGGAAGGAACATTTTGCGAGAAAGACGGCGTAAAATATATTTCATATAAAGAACCGGACCTCGGTGGAATGTCCACTACGCTTAAAATAAATAAAAATACCGTAACGCTGATAAGATTCGGCGATAGGGGAATGAGACTTGAGTTTGTTAAAGGCAAAAAAACAGGCTCGCTGTATAAAACCCCGTACGGTAATTTTGAAATGAATGTAATCCCCGATAAAGTCTACAGCAGAACAGGTCAAAAAGACGGCGAAGTTTTTCTTATCTATACGCTTGATTTTGCGGGCGAACGCAGTCACAATAAAATGAAATTAGAATATAAAGTTCAGGAAGGAATATGAGCAAATGACAAACATAATCGAAACAATTAAAGGACAAATAGAAAAAACAGTTTTAGCCGCAATCGACAAAGCAGTAGAAAGCGGTGAATTTGAAACAGGCTTCAGTGGCGAAATGCTTATCGAAAAACCACGTGAAAAAAGTCACGGCGACTATGCTACAAACGTAGCAATGCTCTTTGCAAAAGCCGCAAAAAAACCGCCAAGAGCTATTGCTGAAATTATAGTAAACAATATGGATTTCACAGACACTTACATAGATTCTGCAGAACTTGCAGGTCCCGGCTTTATCAATTTCCGTCTCGGAAACAAATGGCTCGGCGATGCAATTAAAATTATAGACGAGCAGAATGAAAACTACGGCAGACAGAACGTAGGCGGTGGCGAAAAGGTTATGATAGAATTTGTAAGTGCCAACCCGACAGGACCTATGCACATGGGTAACGCAAGAGGCGGAGCACTCGGCGACAGCCTTGCCGCTGTAATGGATTTTTGCGGTTTTGATGTCACAAGAGAATTTTATCTCAACGATGCAGGTGCACAAATCGAAAAACTCGGTAAATCCCTTGAAGCCAGATATATTCAGATTCTTTGCGGCGAAGATGCCGTAGAATTCCCCGAAGACGGCTATCAGGGCGGCGATATAAAGGTGCATATGCAGGAATTTATAGCCGAAAACGGCGATAAATATCTTGAAATGGAAAGCGAAGAGAGAAGAAAAATCTTTGCAAAATACGCTCTTGAGAAAAACTTTACAAAATTGCAGAAAGACCTGGCATCATATAAGATTAACTATGACGTATGGTTCAGAGAAACCTCACTTTATGCAAGCGGCGAAGTGGAAGAAACTATCGAAATGCTGAAAAAAAGCGGATATACCTATGTTCAGGATGATGCTCTCTGGCTTAAATCAACCGAGTTCGGTCTTGAAAAAGACGATGTTTTAGTACGTAACAACGGTATCCCGACATATTTCGCAGTAGATATCGCATATCACAGAACCAAATTTGAAAAACGTGGATTTGATAAGGTAAT
>JAZOTK010000051.1:0-3118 GCA_045657605.1 Clostridia bacterium | reverse complement strand
GATATAGCAACAGAAGATGAAATTTCTCTGGCAAAAACCGTCAGAATGACACAGGGAAAACACATTATTCCCGTACCGGCGTTTGAGGTGAAAAAAAGCTTTTCGGGATATTTTATAGACCCGCTTAAGGTGTTTTTTAAGCTGAAAGAAGGTCCGGTTGTATCGGACAAGACCATAGTCCGTCCCACTTACAGCTATATGGGCGAATACGTACTTGCGAAAAGTGCGGTAATAGCTATCTGCCGCCACGAGACCGATAAGGTTGGAGGCGTAAAATGCAAGGATGTAAAGATAGAAACCCGTGACAGCGGTGTTGTAATAAACATTGATATTCTGGTTAAAGTCGGCAGTGATATGAGAAAGCTTGCCGCAGAAATACAAAGTCTTATAAAGACCGCGCTGGAGGAGATGGCAGGGCTTGTGGTTATTGAAGTCAATATCACAATAGCCTCGATTGAAATTTAATATTTTTCGGAAAAATATCAAAAAACTGTTGCATTTATCTTTAAAATGTGATACAATATATATACTGTGTATTTTTAAGAGAAATATGCGGCATAAAATGCAATCTCAGTGCATACCTCCGGGTGTGCCTTGAAATTGGTCGTACTAACCGGGGAGTTAGCGGTGCCCTGTACTTGCAATCCGCTTTAGCAAGGGTGAATTCCTCATTTGAGGGTTATCGGCGCGTTATCGGTTATAAAGTATCGGGTGTTGATGAGTGGGTCTTACGCAATATGATGCTGTGAACTTCGTCAGGCGGGGAACCGAGCAGCGATAAGCAGAAGTTTGTATGTGCCGTAAGGGTGCCTGCTTGGAGCCCGGACTTATAAAACGGACGTGCCGGTATATTCGAGAATGAGGTGTACGGCTTTATTTTTTAAGAAAGAGGTGAACAAAGTGGCATATCAGGCATTGTACAGAAGGTGGAGACCTGCTACATTTGACGATGTTGTAGGACAAAAGCACATAACTCAAACGCTGAAAAACGAAATAACCACAGGCAGAATTGCCCACGCCTATCTGTTCACCGGAATCAGAGGTACGGGAAAAACGTCTACGGCGAAAATCTTCTCAAGAGCGATTAACTGCCAAAACAGTCAGGACGGCAATCCCTGCAACCAGTGTGATGTTTGCAGAGGCATAGCAGACGGCAGTATTATGGACGTAATCGAGCTGGACGCCGCTTCAAATAACGGTGTTGAAAATATAAGAAGTATCCGTGACGAGGTTATATATACCTCATCGGTAACAAAATATAAGGTGTATATCATAGACGAGGTGCATATGCTTTCGATTGGTGCATTCAACGCACTTTTAAAAACGCTTGAAGAACCTCCTCCGCACGTCATTTTTATTCTGGCAACGACTGATGTACACAAGCTTCCGCAGACGATTCTGTCAAGATGTCAGAGGTTTGATTTCAGAACAATAACCTCGGGCGATGTAGCGGCAAGAATGGACGAGATAGCAAAAGCTGACGGTATTGAGGTAGACTATGACGCGCTCCTTCTCATAGCAAATATGGCGGAAGGGTCAATGCGAGATGCACTCAGTATTTTAGACAGATGCATTGCTTTCGGACAAACCAAAATAAGCTATAACGATGTTGTAAATATTCTCGGAATCGCTGATTTCAGACTTAATTTTGATATATTAAAGGCGATAATCGGCGAGGACGCAAAATCAGCCCTTGCGGCGCTCGGTAGCGGTATTTCGGCAGGAAAAGCTCCCGTGCAGATTTTAGACGGGCTTATGAAAAGTGCGAGAAATCTGCTTATGATAAAGCTTACCGGAAGTACGGAAAATATCGTAGAAGGAACAAAAGAAAACTTAGATGAGATGATGTCGCTTGCGGCAGAATTTACTCAGGAAAAATTACTTAACTGTATAAAAATCTTTTCAGAAACCGGAAGTACGGTGAAATTTGCGGCAAACGCCCGAACCGTAATAGAACTCGGTATTATAAAGCTGTGTATGCCCATATACGATTCTTCGGCGGAAAGTATGGCAGACAGACTGTCAATGCTTGAGAAAAAGCTGGAAGAAGGCGTAAAGGTAAAGACAGTTACCAAAGTGGCAGAAAAGAAGGAAGAGAAAAAGGAAGAAGAAAAACCGCCCGTAAAATTTGAGTTTAAAGGCAAGTACAAGGATAAATGGACTGAAATTACAGCGGAAATTAAAAAGGCAAATCCCGGCGTTGTAAGCTTTCTTGCGGGACTCTCGCCGGCAGGCGAAGGAGATGTTCTTCTGCTTACTGCTTCAACCGAAAAAGGTGCAAATGCGATTAATTTCCTTGAAAGTCGTGACGATTTCAGAGAAAGCATTATGGCCGGTGTTGAAAGGGTATGCGGAATAAAACCCCGGAAACTGCAATTTGAAAAAAATGTAACCGAAAAAGAAAACAAAACTTTAGCAGAAAAGCTCAAAGCTTATGATTTTGTGACAATATACGAATAAACAGAAAGGAATGGTTTATATGGCAAAAAAATTTCACGGATTTCCCGGTGGCGGCGGAGGCGGTATGAATAATATGCTTCGTCAGGCGCAGAAAATGCAGGCGGAAATGGAAAAAGCTCAGACTGAGATGGAGGAACAAATAGTAGAAGCGTCAGCAGGCGGCGGTATGGTTACAGTAAAAATAACCGGTAAAAAACAGCTGACAGAGGTTAATATAAAACCCGAAGCGGTAGACCCTGACGATGTAGAAATGCTCCAGGACCTCATTATGGTAGCAGTAAATGATGCAATTAAAAAGACTGACGAAATGATGCAGGAAAAAATGGGCAAAATCACAGGCGGAATAAATATCCCCGGTTTATTTTAATTGAAAATAAAAGCGACTTGCACAGGCAAGCCGCTTTTTTGTTTTTTATGATTGGGGGTGAATGAAATCGCTCGACTCTCTCACGATGAAATCCAAACACGTTTGGGTGAAATCAAAGCCTTACGGTTTTGGTGAAATTAAATCCGTCTTTTTATCCGCCGCAGGCGATTTCATCTGCCGTGGCAGATTTCATCCACGAAGTGGATTTATTCCGTCGGCAGACGGATTTAATTGAAAAAGCATCGACATAGTCGATGCTTTTTCTGGCTGCCGGACTAGGATTCGAACCCA
>JAZOTK010000050.1:0-6599 GCA_045657605.1 Clostridia bacterium | reverse complement strand
ATAGCTATTCTCGATTATGGTGCAGGAAATCTGCGTAGTGTGCAGAAAGCCTTTGAATACTTAAATGCAGATGTAACAATAACAAATGACAAGAAAATTATAAAATCAGCTTCACATATTGTTCTTCCGGGAGTTGGTGCTTTCGGTGATGCAAAAGCAGGACTTGAAAAATCAGGTCTGATAGATACAATTTTTGAAGAAATAGAAAACAAAAAGCCGTTTTTAGGTATCTGCGTAGGTCTTCAGCTTCTTTTTGAAGGAAGTGACGAAAGCCCCGAAGCAGAAGGGCTTGGTATTTTCAAAGGGAATATAAAGAAAATACCTGATAATAATCTTAAAATACCGCAGATGGGCTGGAACAGCCTTAATTTTACAAAACCCTGCCCGCTGTTTGATGGGCTTAAGGCTGGCGAGTTTGTATATTTTGTCCATTCCTTTTATCCGGTCCCGGAAAATAAGGAAGATGTTACCGCTACTGTGGAATACGGAACCACTCTTGAAGTAGCCGTAAGTCGCGAAAACGTGTTTGCAACACAGTTCCATCCGGAGAAAAGCGGACGAAGCGGTCTTAAGATTCTCGAAAATTTTGCAAAGCTCGAAAGGAATGATTTCATTTGATAATTTATCCTGCAATAGATTTAAAAGAGGGAAAATGTGTAAGGCTGACACAGGGAAAGTTTGATAATATTACGGTATACAGCGAAAAACCCTGGGAGATAGCTGAGGAGTTTGTAAAAAAAGGTGCGAAATTCGTACATAACGTTGACCTTGACGGTGCAAAAGAAGGAAAACGAATAAATGCAGAGGTTATTTCTAAAATAACCGATGTTTGCGGCGATGTTCCCGTTCAGCTCGGCGGCGGTATCAGGGATATGCAGGGGATAGAAGAAGCAATAAAACTCGGTGTATCAAGAGTAATTATAGGTACAGCGGCGGCTGAAAATCCTGATTTTGTTAAAGAAGCCGTAGAAAAATTCGGTGATAAAATCGCTGTAGGAATAGATGCAAAAGACGGATATGCGGCAACTCACGGCTGGGAAAAGGTAAGCAGCATAAAAGCCGTAGACCTTGCAAAACAAATGGAAGAATATGGTGTGCGTACAATTATATATACAGACATAGCTACAGACGGTATGCTTAAAGGTCCTAATACAGAGGCAATGAAAGAAATGGCTGAAAGCGTAAGCTGTGATATAATTGCTTCCGGTGGAGTATCTTGTATGGAAGATTTGTATGCACTTAGTAAAACCGGGGTTGCAGGTGCGATTGTTGGTAAAGCAATATATTCCGGAAACATAGATCTGGACGAGTTATTTGCTAAGTTTTAAGACACATACGGTGTCGGAATGGAGAAAATTATGTTATCAAAACGTATAATACCCTGTCTTGATGTACATAACGGCCGTGTTGTAAAAGGTGTAAACTTTGTTAACCTGCGTGATGCGGGTGACCCGGTTGAAATTGCGGCAATGTACGATAAAGCGGGAGCTGATGAGCTTGTTTTTCTTGATATAACAGCAACCTCGGATGCAAGAGGTATAATAGTTGATGTTGTAAGAAGAACAGCAGAGCAGGTTTTCATACCTTTTACAGTAGGCGGCGGAATAACCTGCGTACAGGATTTCAGAGACCTGCTTAAAGAAGGTGCAGATAAAATTTCAATTAACTCATCGGCGGTAAAAGACCCGAAACTTATAACCGATGCGGCAATCAGATTCGGCAGTCAGTGCGTTGTAGTGGCTATTGATGCGAAACGCAGAGAATGCGGAGGATTTGATGTATATGTAGCCGGCGGCAGAATAAACACGGGACTTGATGCAGTCGAGTGGGCGAAAAAGGTAGAAAAACTGGGATGCGGAGAAATACTGCTGACAAGTATGGACTGTGACGGTACAAAAGCCGGATATGACCTGGAGCTGACAGCTGAAATTTCTTCCGAAGTAAATATACCCGTAATTGCATCAGGCGGTGCAGGAACTCCTGAGCATTTCCGTGATGCATTTACCATAGGAAAAGCGGATGCTGCTCTTGCCGCTTCTCTGTTTCATTATAAAGAGCTTGAAATTATGGATTTAAAACATTATCTCAGAAGTGAGAATATAGAGGTAAGAATATAATATTTATCAGCTGACAGAAAGGTGTGAATTTCATGAATATAACAAACGAACTTAAATTTGATGAAAAAGGACTTATCCCGGCAGTGGTGCAGGATTATGTTACAGGTAAAGTTCTTATGGTAGCTTATATGAATAAAGAAGCTGTTGAAAAAACTATCGAAACAAAAAAAGCAACATTTTTCAGCAGAAGTCGTAATAAATTGTGGATAAAAGGCGAAACATCGGGCAACTTTATGGATGTGAAAGAAATTCTGGTTGACTGTGATGCCGACTGTCTTATAGTTAAGGCTGCTCCGCAGGGTCCGGCTTGCCACACAGGAAACACAACCTGTTTTTACCGTAAAATCGAAAATGACAGCATAACCGAAGGTGGAAGCATTGCAAATGCATCTATTATAAACGATGTATATAATGTTGTGATTGACAGAAAAGAAAATCCGAAAGAAGGCTCTTATACTAATTACCTCCTTGATAAAGGAATTGATAAAATCCTTAAAAAAGTAGGCGAGGAAACAAGCGAAGTAATAATCGGAGCTAAAAACCCGGGTACAGATGAAATCCGTTATGAGATTGCAGATCTTATTTATCATCTTTCTGTACTTATGGTAAACAAAGGGCTGACCTGGGGCGAAGTATATGAGGAGCTTAGCAAAAGATACGGCAAGCAAAAATCCGAATATCAGGGTTGATGTAAAACAAGAAAAATTCGATTTATAAATAAAATTTTAGGAGGAATTTATTATGTATTCAAAGGTTTTGGCATTTGATTTCGGCGCATCCAGCGGACGCGCAATGCTGTTTGAGTATGACGGCAATAAAGTAAGTATGCAGGAAATGCACCGTTTTTCCAATGACCCGGTTATGATAAACGGCTCATATCATTGGGATGTTTTAAGACTGTTTTTTGAAATCAAACAGGGTATACTTAACACTATAAATGCAGGTCATACGGATATTGAAGCTATCGGTATTGACACATGGGGCGTTGACTTCGGTCTGTTTGATGAAAACGGAAATCTTATCGGAAATCCCTATCATTACCGCGACAGCCGTACAGACGGTATGATAGAGCTTGCTGATAAAAAAATCGGTAACAAATATATTTTTGAACACACCGGAATACAGTTTAATTTCTTTAATACAATATTCCAGTTCTTATCAATGGTTGAAACAAACCAGCCTATACTTAAAATAGCTAAAAAAATGCTGTTCGTGCCGGATATATTCAACTATCTGCTTACAGGCGAAATGAAAAACGAATATACAATAGCATCTACATCACAGCTTCTTAATCCTTATACAAAAGAGTGGGATACAGAACTTATGGAAAAAGTCGGAATTTCACCCGATTTGTTCTGTGATATAGTAAAACCCGGCGAAATCGTAGGTTATCTTACAGACGAAATCTGTGAAGAACTCGGTTGCAAAAAAATACCCGTAATAGCAGTAGGTTCACACGATACAGCTTCTGCAGTAGCAAGCGTTCCCCATACAGGTGGCTATGATTATGCATTTATCAGCAGCGGTACATGGGCACTTATGGGTGTTGAACTTGACAAACCGCTTATAAACGATGACAGCTTTAATTATAATTTCACAAACGAAGGCGGCGTTGGAGATACAATACGTTTCCTTAAAAATATAATGGGCTTATGGATTATCCAGGAAAGCAGACGTCAGTGGATAAGAGAAGGTAAAGAATATTCGTTTGCAGAGCTTGAAAAAGCTGCATGGAACAGCGAAGGACTTGTGTCATTTATCGACCCTGACCATCACGATTTTGCAGGTCCCGGAAATATGCCCAGACGTATCAGAGAATTCTGCGAAAGAACAGGACAGCCTGTGCCTCAGAGTGAAGGCGACGTTATTCGTTGCATAGCACAGAGCCTTGCTATGAAATGTTCATACGCTATAAAAGGTATAGAAGCCGTAATGGGTAAAAAGATTGATACAATACATATGTTCGGTGGCGGTATCAAAGATACAATGGTTTGTAAGTTCATTGCAAATGCTACAGGTAAGAGAGTAGTAGCAGGTCCGGTTGAAGCTACAAGCACAGGAAATGCACTTGTACAGTTTATGGCACTGGGCAAAATCAAAGATTTATCAGAAGCACGTCAGGTTGTTAAAAACTCTTTTGATACAGTAGAATATTTCCCTGAAGAAGCAGAAGCCTGGGAAAAAGCTTACGAAAAATTTATTGAAATATGTAAATAAATAAAAACTGCGGGGTCCTGCGAAGGACCCCGTAATTTTTAACCCTGATATTTAAAAGATTCGCAGTCGGTACATTCGATTTTTGTAGGATTCATTTCGTGTGTACCGATTTTAATTTTGTCAAGTGTACAGTAATTCTGAGTTTTACCGTGATATTCACATTCTTTTACGCTGCAACCGATGCTTTCGTTTATTTTATTCATACAAATCTCCATTCTGCCACAAAACGGGCTACACCTGAAATTATAACTATTAGTTTTTCTTGGATTTTCCTAACCTGTCGTATCAGAAAACCCCTTAACTTGTGTAACGTAAAAACATTACGTAACTCAGTTTGTCCCATTTTTTTTGTTTTATACAAAAAATTAACGAAAACAGCTATTAATTTTTAAAATTTTTTTGCCTATAACAGAATTTATCTATTGACAATTATATATTTGTGTGATACAATATATGCTACCGGATAAAATAAAAAACACAATATATAGTATGAAAGGAGAATGGATATGATTAAGGAAATTATTAAACGTGACGGAAGAAGTGTAGAGTTTGATATTAATAAAATTGCCGGTGCTATGGATAAAGCATTTACGGCATCGGGACACAAAAAAAGTGAGGAAGAATGTCTCAGACTTGCAGGACAGGTAGTGGCTCTGCTTGAGGAGGAGAACGAGCTGAGTCCTGCTGTAGAACATATACAGGATTTAGTTGAACGTGTTCTTATAGAAAACGGTTATGTTGTAACAGCTAAAGCGTTTATTGTTTACAGAGCTGAACGCAGCCGCAGCCGTGAAATGAACACAAAACTTATGAAAATCTATCAGGACGTAACCTTTAAATCAGCGAAAGATTCTGATATTAAGCGTGAAAATGCAAATATTGACGGCGATACAGCTATGGGTACTATGCTTAAATACGGTTCTGAAGGCGCAAAGCAGTTCTATGAAATGTTTGTACTGAAACCGGAATACTCAAAAGCTCATAAGGAAGGCGACATACATATCCACGATATGGATTTCTATACTCTTACAACGACCTGCTGTCAGATTGACCTTATAAGCCTGTTTAAAGGCGGTTTCTCTACCGGTCACGGCGTTCTCAGAGAGCCTAACGATATTGCTAGCTATTCTGCACTTGCGTGTATAGCAATTCAGTCCAACCAGAACGACCAGCACGGCGGTCAGTCTATCGTTAATTTCGATTACGGTATGGCTCCCGGTGTAGCGAAAACATATGTAAAACGCTATGCTGACAATATAGAAAAGTTCATTGAAATTAATACAGGTAAAAAGCCTGATTTCATTGATGAAATGGTGAAAAAAGCAGATGTAAAACCTACACTCGGCGGCAATGAGGAATATAACAAGCATGAAGCAAAATTCCTTAAAGAAAAGGGATATGACAAGGATTTAATCAAAAAAGCACACGAATTTGCTTCAACAAGAGCTTATGAAGAAACGGACAAGCTCACATATCAGGCAATGGAAGCGTTTATCCATAACCTTAATACCATGCATTCAAGAGCAGGTGCGCAGACACCGTTCTCATCTATAAACTACGGTATGGATACATCTCCCGAAGCTCAGATGGTTATCAAAAACCTTCTTCTTGCAACAGAAGCAGGACTCGGTCACGGTGAAACACCAATATTCCCGATACAGATATTCAGAGTTAAAGAAGGCATAAACTTTAATGAAGGTGAACCTAACTATCCTCTCTTTAAACTGGCGTGCCGTGTAAGCTCAAAGAGACTGTTCCCCAACTTCTCTTTCCAGGACGCTCCTTTCAACAAACAGTATTATAAAGAAGGTCATCCGGAAACAGAAATCGCATATATGGGTTGCCGTACAAGAGTTATAGCTAACAACTACGATAAATCAAAATCCATATCAAACGGCAGAGGAAATCTCTCATTTACATCAATAAACCTGCACAGAATAGCGATAAAATCAAAGGGTGATGTAAACTATTTCTTTGAAGAGCTTGACAGAAAGCTGGAGCTTGTATGCGGACAGCTTGATGAACGTTTTGCGATTCAGAGCCGTAAAAAGGTTAAAAACTATCCATTCCTTATGGGTCAGGGAGTATGGATTGACAGCGAAAAACTTGACTGGGAAGATGAAGTGGGCGAAGTACTTAAACACGGTACATTAAGCGTAGGCTTTATCGGACTTGCCGAAGCACTTAAAGCTCTTACCGGTAAACATCATGGCGAAAGTGAAACAGCACAGAATCTTGGTCTTGAAATAATAGGTCATATGCGTG
>JAZOTK010000049.1:0-3977 GCA_045657605.1 Clostridia bacterium | reverse complement strand
GGGTGTTCGCTTTTGATTTCAAGACCATAGGCGAGGGATAAAAGCTGTTTTTCGGTAAACCCGTTTTTGGGAATTATATCGGTAACCACCGGTTTTCCTTCGGTAATAGTTCCTGTTTTATCAAGTGCAATAATACGGGTTTTTCCTGCCACTTCAAGTGCAGAGGCTGTTTTAAACAGAATTCCGTTTTTTGCACCGACACCGTTTCCTACCATAATTGCAACAGGAGTCGCAAGACCGAGTGCACAGGGACAGCTGATGACAAGAACAGAAATACCTCTTGCAAGGGCAAAACCGGCACTTTCGCCGCAAATCAGCCAAATTGCTGTTGTAATAATTGCAATTATAATTACAACAGGTACGAATATACCTGAAACCGTGTCCGCTATTTTAGCGATAGGTGCTTTTGTAGCGGCGGCATCGCTTACCATTTTTATAATCTGAGAAATGGTAGTATCTTCGCCTGTTTTGGTAGCCCGACAGCGGACATAACCCGAGGTGTTTACCGTAGCGGCGGAAACTGTATCGCCTTCGCCTTTATCTACGGGAATACTTTCGCCTGTAAGTGCCGATTCATCAACAGCACAATGACCTTCCAGAATTATTCCGTCCGCAGGAATTGCAGAGCCGGGTTTTACAATAAAAATATCATCTTTTTTTATTTCATCTGCCAATACTTCGGTTTCTTTGCCATCTTTTATGATTATTGCTGTTTTGGGAGCAAGCTTCATAAGACTTTTAAGTGCGTTTGTGGTTTTTCCTTTTGAACGTGCTTCGAGCATTTTACCAACGGTGATAAGGGTTAATATCATTGCCGCAGATTCAAAATAAAATTCGTGCATATAAGACATTGCTTTTGAAATATCACCACAGATAGCGGCGTCGCTCATAGCAAACAGCACATAAATGCTGTAGATAAAAGATGCCCCCGACCCTAAAGCAACAAGAGTATCCATATTTGGCGAACGGTTTATAAGCCCGCGAAAACCGCTGATAAAGAATTTCCCGTTGATTATCATTACCGCAAGCGAAAGCAGAAGCTGGGTAAGTCCGAGGGCAATCGGGTTTTGCATAAAATAATGGGGGAGTGGTATTCCGAGCATATGTCCCATCGAAAAATACATCAGTAGACCAAGAAAAACAAGCGATGAAAACAGCCGTTTTTTAAGAATCGGCGTCTCAGGGTCGGCAAGTGGGTCATCCTCTGCCGAAACTGACGGTGGCTTATCTTTCGGAGAAGCTCCGTATCCTGCCGCAGTTACTGCAGCTGTTATATCTTTATCGGAAAAATCACCTTCAACGCCCATCGAATTTGTAAGCAGGCTTACCGAACAGGACGTTACACCGGGAACAGCTGAAACAGCTTTTTCTACTCTCGCACTGCAAGCGGCACAGCTCATACCGGTAACATTATATTGTTTCATCATTTGCTCCTTTCAAAGTCAGATAAATGATAATTCTTTTTCCTCAGTAACAGAGGGAGAATCGGACTCCGGTTTTTTTGCGTTTGCCAGCATAAGCTTCAGGCGGTTTTCCTGATTAACGCGGCTGGCACCGGGGTCGTAGTCGATTGCAACGATATTAACATCGGGACACAGCTCTCTGATAGGTTTCATCATACCTTTACCGCATATATGGTTCGGCAGACAGCCAAACGGCTGGGTACACACGATACTGCTGCACCCCGATTCGGCAAGCTCAAGCATTTCAGCGGTAAGAAGCCAGCCTTCGCCCATTTTTACGGCTGTGCTGATAAGGTTTTTGCCCAGTGATACAACCTTTTCAAACGGCGTCCACGGCAAGAAAGTGCCTTCATTTTTCATTATTTCTATTATATCATTTTTCTTTTTTATCAGATACTTATAAATAAATTTAAATAAAGGATAGACAAGAGCCTTGTTTCCGTAATATTCATATTCGGAAAGAGTGTTGTATATTGAATACAGACAAAAGTCGATAAGTCCGGGTACAACAGGCTCGGCACCTTCTTTTATAAGAAAATCTTCGAGTCCGTTATTTGCAAGAGGGGAGTATTTTACAAAAATTTCTCCAACAACACCCACGCGATAAGTTTTGTGTGGGAAAACGGGTATTTTTGCAAAATCCGAGATAATCTCGGCGTAAAGCTTTTTTATCTGCTCATATTTTATGGATTTTGAAGCGCCGAGAATATCGCCGAGTCGGTTTGTCCACTCCTCAGCAAGCTTTTGTGCACTTCCGATTTCGGTTTCGTAGGGACGGACCGAATTTACAAGACTCATAAGCAAATCAGCGCACAAAACTCCATACATCATACCCCTGTACATTTTAAGATTCGGATTAAAGCCGGGATGCTTTTCAATTCCCGCAATACTGAAGGATATTACGGGGATATAATCCATATCGGCTTTTTTAAGTGCTTTTCTGATAAGAGAGATATAGTTAGAAGCACGACAGCCACCGCCGGTCTGGAACATAATAAGTGCCGTTTTCTTAGGGTCATATCTGCCGGAAAGCAACGCTTCCATAAACTGACCTATTACCAGAACAGCCGGATAGCAGGCATCATTATGAGTGTATTTAAGACCTGTTTCGGCAATTTCAGGACCGGTTTTCCCGAGTAATTCCATTTTATATCCGTAAGTTCCCAGAACCCGCATAATAAGCTTAAAATGCATAGGAAGCATATTGGGAACGAGGATTGTATAATCTTTTTTCATTTCTTCCGTAAAAGGAACGTAGGTTTTATCCTGCAAATTTTCCACCACCTTACCGTTTATCTTGCCAAAACATCTTTTTCTTCCAATGCTCCGAGCAAGCTTCGCAGTCTGATTTTTACTGCACCTAAATTTGTAATTTCATCTATTTTTATCTGTGTATAGTATTTATCACTTTTCTCTAAAATACTGCGGATTTCATCGGTAGTTACGGCATCAACACCGCATCCGAAGGATACGAGCTGAACAAGCTCTGTATCATTATGGCTTGCCGCATATCCTGCCGCGCGGTACATTCTTGTATGGAAAGTCCACTGGTCAAGAACATGTACCTTCTGCGCAGGTGCAAGATGACAGATACTGTCTTCGCTGACAACGGCAAATCCGAGAGAAGTCGCAAGCTTATCTATTCCGTGACCTATTTCGGGGTCAATGTGATATGGTCTGCCTGCAAGTATCATTATGCGATGTCCGTTTGCCCGGGCAAAGGAGAGTGCCTTTTCGCCTTCTTTTCTCAGTAAAGCAACATACTTTTTATACTCATTAAATCCGGCATTTACAGCAGTTTTAAGCTCGTGTTTTGTGATACTGCTATCAATATCTTTCAGATACGGATACAGGGTCTTTAAAAGCTTGGACGGACTGTCGATACTCAGATACGGATACAGGAAATGTACATTTTCCGGCAGTTCGATATTATTTCTTAAAAGCTCGGGATAATAGGCAACAACAGGACAGTTGTAATGATTATCGCCGGCGTTTTCGTTTATATTATATGTGAGCGAGGGATAAAACAGAAGGCGTGCTCCGTTTTCTATCAGCTCAAGTATATGACCGTGCATTATTTTTGCGGGATAACAAGCCGTATCCGAGGGAATTGTAAACTGACCTTTTTCGTAGGTACTGCGGGTTGACTGAGCAGATACTACAACCTCGTATCCGAGTTTTGTAAACAGCCCGTACCATAAGGGGAGAAGCTCATACATACCAAGCGCAAGAGGAAGTCCGATTTTGCCTCTTTTACCCTTCAGCGGTGTAAGTGAGCTTATATAATCGCGTTTCCACTGGTGAAGATTGGGCAGGTCTGATGCAGTTTTCATTCCGAGACCTTTTTCGCATCTGTTACCTGAAATGAATCTGCCACCACCTTCAAAACGGTTAATAGTAAGATGACAACCGTTTGAGCAGCCTCTGCAAATTGCAGTGGTAGAGGTATGTGAGAATTTTTCAAGCTCATCTTCGGTAAGCAGAGTACTTTTATTATATTTCATAGCGTGAAGG
>JAZOTK010000048.1:0-2521 GCA_045657605.1 Clostridia bacterium | reverse complement strand
TGAGCGTGTGTATCGGAATGGTTCAGTATCTCGTGACCTGCCTCGTGAAATTTTTTTACGTCTTCGGGGAACCTGTCAACCCAACCGCCTACCGTAAAAATACTCGCTCTTGCCGAATTATCGCCTAAAACCTTGATTAATTCATCGGTATCGCTGTTACCCCACGCCGCATCGAACGTGAGTGCTATTTTCTTCTCGTCCGTTTCAACGCAATATATCGGTATTTCTCCTGCCGCATCTCCCGTAAATACAGCTTCACCGATATTCGTTCCGCCGATATATATTCCTAAAATGGCAACAAGTGCAAGTGCATATATTTTCAGCATTTTACGGGAAATCACAAAAACTCTCATCTGTCTGCCTCCTTATGTTGTTTTCTTATTTAATTCTATTCCCGCCCGTTTAAAATAATGACAAACTGTAATTTTTTATAAAAAATTCTTGCAATGCCTGCAATTTTATGGTATAATAAATGCATATTTGTTTTATAAGGGAGTCCTGTATATGAAAATTAAAATTGGTATTGTAGGCTACGGTAACCTCGGCAGAGGTGTTGAATCCGCAATAACACAAAACAGCGATATGGAATTATTCGGCATTTTTACACGCCGCGACCCTGCTGATGTCAGAACGCTGACAGGAGCGGCTGTGTTTAAGCTTGATGATATTACAAACTATAAAAATGATATTGATGTACTTATTATCTGCGGCGGCAGTGCAACTGACCTGCCTGTGCAGACACCTGTGCTGGCGAAAAACTTTAAAGTTATCGACAGTTTTGATACTCACGCAAAAATACCCGAACACTTTGCAAATGTAGATGCTTCTGCAAAGGCTTCGGGAAAAATTGCTATGATTTCGGTTGGCTGGGACCCGGGTATGTTTTCTTTAAACCGCCTTTACGCTCAGGCAGTTCTGCCCGATGGCGAGGATTATACCTTCTGGGGCAAAGGCGTAAGTCAGGGACATTCCGATGCTATCCGCCGAATTGACGGCGTAATTGATGCCCGTCAGTACACAATTCCCGTAGACGAGGCTCTTGAAGCTGTCCGCAGCGGCAAAAATCCTGCTCTTACAACAAGACAGAAGCATACAAGAGAATGCTTTGTAGTAGCTGCAGACGGTGCTGATACAGCAAGAATTGAAGAAGAAATAAAAACAATGCCTAACTATTTTGCCGATTATGATACCACCGTGCATTTTATTTCCGCAGAAGAAATGAAAGCAAATCACAGCGGTATCCCACACGGCGGATTTGTTATCCGTTGCGGTAAAACAGGCCTGGATAGAGAACATACACATATTATCGAATACAGCTTAAAGCTTGATTCAAATCCCGAATTCACCTCATCGGTGCTTGTAGCATACGCCAGAGCGGCGTACCGTATGAACAGCGAAGGCATGAGCGGCTGCAAAACCGTATTCGACGTAGCCCCCACATACCTCTCGGCAAAATCACCGGCAGAGCTCAGAGAAAAATTATTATAATAAAAAAACGGCGGTTAAACCGCCGTTTTTTTATTTTATTATAACCATTTCCTTTACTTCGTCTTTGTAAATTCTTATAAAGAGCGTTTCAGGAGCGCCTTCGTCGTAGCGGGTTATATCTGCTTTGGAGGCTACTGTTACTTTACCGTTTTTCTTTTCGGAATCGTATTTGTATATTGTTACGTTATTTAAAGTGTAGTTATCAGTTTCGCCGCCTGCTGATACGTTTACGGAATTGGTAAATTTTTTGATTACCCTGCCGTGAACTGTCACAAGCCCGTCATCGGTCGAGTTTTTAAACTCGGATTTTTCGGAAACGTCAAGCAGTACGGAGATTTTGTCAATTTCGCCTTTTATATTAGTTTTGAACTGAATTATATCACCTGCGTCAAGGCTCACGCCGCCTTCGGTTTTGAATATTCCCGCCTTGCTTCCGAGGAAAGAAGTGGACTCGCCGTTATAGGTTACGTGGATTTTTTCGACATTTTCGCCTCTGTCGTTATTTACAGAAACGATTTTTTCAACTACGGCGATGGGAGCTTCGGACGCGGTTTTACCGCTTGAATTTGTCACAAGTACAACCTTTGCGGAGAAATCTTCTTCCATATCATAAACGCTTACATTATACTTGTTTTCATTCACAAACATATCCTTGCTTCTTACAGCATAATTTTCAGAATCCGCCTCACCTTCGGGAATATCGAAAACGATAGTGTTTTCGGTAATATTAAACTTTCCGAGCTTTGATGATGCCGATTTAAAGATAACATCCTCCGCCTCAAAGTTTTTGGTGAAAGATTTGCTGTATTCTACTGCAGCAGTCTTATTTTCGGCGGTGTTTATTTCGGAAATTTTGCCGTCAGTATTAAGCTTGTAGGTTATGAGCTGTTTTTTTGTAGAGGGCCCTGTGCCAAGATAGGACAGTACGCTTCCGGCGCTCTGCGATGCTCTGCCGTTAAAACGGATTTTCGCGGCAGAATCAAGAATTTTTGTTTCGCCTTCTTTTGTGAACAGCTTAAATCTTGCATTTTTT
>JAZOTK010000047.1:0-5905 GCA_045657605.1 Clostridia bacterium | reverse complement strand
CCGACTGTTTCTACTCTGTGGTCAAGGTCTTCATTCACTTCACCCATAGTACAGCCGGGAGAAGCTTCTGTCTGACCGTAAACCGATATGATTTCTTTCATATTCATTTCATCTGCGGCACGTCTCATAAGGTCTGCCGGACAGTTTGCACCTGCCATAATACCCGTTCTCATATATGAGAAATCGGTTTTTGCAAAATCGGGGTGATTAAACATTGCGATAAACATTGTGGGAACGCCGTTAAAGCAAGTAATCTTTTCATCATTTACACAAGCAAGTGATGATTTCGGTGAAAAATACGGTATCGGCGAAAGCGTACCGCCATGGGTCATCATCGAGGTCATTGAAAGTACCATTCCGAAACAATGGAACATAGGTACCTGTATCATCATACGGTCGGCAGTGGATAAATCCATTCTGTCACCTATAGTTTTTCCGTTATTTACAATATTACGGTGTGTAAGCATAACCCCTTTTGGGAATCCTGTTGTCCCCGAAGTATATTGCATATTACATACATCATCGGGTTTAACGAGCGATGCACGTCTGCGGACTTCTTCGTGAGGTACATTTTTTGCACGTCTGAGCATCTGTTCCCAGGTAAGACATCCGGGCATTGAGAATCCTACTGTTATGATATTACGCAGGAACGGCAGATTTTTTGAATAAATCGCATCGCCGGGCTTTGTAGTCTCCAGTTCGGGACAAAGTTCCTGTATAATTTCCTTATAATTGATATCCTTACAGTCTTCAATCATAACAAGTGTATGTGTATCCGACTGTTTGAGCAGATATTCAATTTCGTGAATTTTATATGCTGTATTTACTGTAACAAGCACCGCACCGATTTTAGTGGTTGCCCAGAATGTAATAAACCACGCCGGAATATTTGTTGCCCATACCGCAACGTGATCGCCCGCTTTAACTCCCAATGAAATGAGTGCCGCCGCACATTCGTCCACATCTCTGCGGAACTCTTTGTATGTTCTTGTGTAATCCAGCGTTGTATACTTAAAAGCATACTGGTCCGGATAATGTTCCACCATTGTATCAAGTACATCTGCAAATGTGGACTCTATAATGTCATATTTTTTCCATACATACGTACCGGTTTTTGCTCTGTTGTAGTATGTACGGTCATATTCTTTCTTTTTACGGCTGAGCGAAGCAATATAGTTTGAAAAATGTGTAAGGACAATATCTGCATCATTTATTTCATCATTCCATGCCGCACAGATGTATCCGTCATAATTAAGTGAAGACAGGGCGTTTACAATCTTATCAACCGGAAGCTGCCCTTCGCCTATAAGTACTGTTCTGCCATCTTTCATATCACCGAGACGCACATATTTTATATATGCGCCGAGATTTTTTATTGTTGTTTCAGCACTTTCACCTTCACCGAAATATGTTCCTCTGATATTCCACGAAGCGCCCAGCGCCGCAGAAGAAAAGAAATTGATTACTTCGATTACTTTTTCCGTATCGGCAAGATATCCTACAGTTTCAAGTAAAATCTGAATATCCGTCTGTTCAGCACGCTTTATGGCATCGCCGAGTTTTGCCGCCAGTACATCGTTTGATGTTTCATTTTCCACACGTACGATAATCTTATCAACCGCCGCATGGCTTGCCATATCTACATATTTGAGCAGTGATTCCGCTGATACATCTTCACTTTCGACAGGAATCGGATAAGTCAGTGCCGAAACCGCCAGCCCTCTGTTTAAGAGCTTACGTTTCGCATCGGATACTCTGTCACTGCGCAAAATACTGTCATAATGCTGTTTTCTTTCTTTAACCGCATCGTATATTTCAAATCCCGAATAGCCGTAATCATATGCATAACGGCACATATCAAGGAAGGAACTGCGTGTTACGTTTTTTGTTGAAAAAACCAGTTTCATTTTAATCCTCCATTCTACCGCAACTGCGGTACAA
This sequence comes from Clostridia bacterium, assembly GCA_045657605.1. GTDB lineage: Bacteria > Bacillota > Clostridia > RUG12999 > RUG12999 > JAZOTK01. The sequence goes on along the minus strand of JAZOTK010000047.1, from coordinate 3,964 downwards.
TTCATACTTTAAAAATAAGTGGTGGCTATTGCTGTTTTGCAGCTAAGTGAGGTTCCAAATTTTTAATTTGGGTAACCGAACTTATGCAACTTGTTGTAGAGTGGTGCTGTACAAAAGGTACCGCCCCGAGCGAAAAGCAGCAACATGTGCCGCTTATTTTCAAAGTTAATCCTCCTCGAATACGATTTTATTGAGTGCATTAATAAATGCTCTTATACTTGCCGCAACAATATCTTCCGATATACCGTTGCCGGAATACAGCTTACCATTGTTTCTCAGTCTTACTACCGCCGAGCCAAGCGCTCCTTTTCCCTCAGTCACAGACTGAATCTGGAAATCGTCAAGTTCATAATGATAACCGATACATTGCTCGATTGCGCGGAATACAGAGTCGATAGGACCGTCCCCTGTGCTTACTCCGCAGAGAATTTCATCACCGCATTTTAATGTAACCTGCGACATAGAGCTTGTCAGATTACCACAGTTTGTCGTATAGCTTTCAAGATGATATGTTGACGGTGCCTGCATTGCTGAGCTTGCAATTATCGCTTCAAGCTCTTTTGCTCCTACCGCACCTTTCTTTTCGCATACCTGCAGAAGTGCTTTCTGCACATTACCGCAATCCTCATCGGAAAGGTCATATCCTAAAATCTGTGCCGCCTGACCTACCTGTGTCAGACTGCTGTCAGTATCAAGCAAGATTTTTTTCTTTTCACTTACTTCCGATTTTGTTTCATACGCCTGACGGTTTATATTTTCAAGCATTTCGTCGATACTTGCATGTATCTTTGTATTATTAAGAGCTATTTCAGCTCCGATTGTTTCGCCTCTTGCATTTATTGCATCACAGAGTTCTCCCATAGACAGCGCCTCGCCCTGCACCATTGAACATTTAAGTCCGTCAGCTTCCGCACCTATCGCAGCTATTGCCGATGCTACTGCCATTCCGATGTGGTCGGATACCTGTACATATACCGGAATATTTACGGCATTTTTTACCTTTTTCACAAGCCCTGCTATTTCTTCGGGCAGAGATATTCCTGCATCGTCACAAATCGTTATGATTCCTGCGCCACTCGCTTCTGCTTCAACCGCCGCTTTAATGAGGAATTCCTCATCTGCTCTGGTTGCATCAAGCGCCGAAAATTCCACATCACCGCACAGCGTTTTAGCATATGCAGTAAGCTCGCCTATCTTAGTTGCCATTTTATCGGCTTTCATATGATACATATATTCCATCTGAACTGTGGAAACCGGAACTTCAATCTGTAGTCTGGGTTTTTTTGCTCCCTTCACACATTCCCATGCCGCATCAATCTCCTCGGTTGTAAAGCCTGCAGGAATTGCAACAATACTGTTTTCTGTGTTTTGTGCTATTGTTTTATAAATAATTGTATCTTCCCTGAGATTTTTTATCGGCGCAAGCTCAACAGCATCCGCTCCGATAGAATCCGCACAAGCGGCTATAGCAGTTTTTTCACGGAACAGAAGCGAAACCTCTCTGTCCTGTGACAGTTTTTTCAGTGTGATGTCTGTAATATTGGTCTTTTTCATTTTAAGTTCCTTCTTTCTAAGCAAGAATTTGTATCAATCAACAAAAAAACGTTCTCGTCTCATTGTTAATTCAAAGAGACGAAAACGTTAAAACCACTTTAACTTTCCGCGGTACCACTCTTTTTCATCCTTACGGATGCCCTTTAGATGCCATCACATCCTAACTCTGTTACGGGAGTTCCCGTCTGTCCCTACTATAGTTCACGACAGCCGCTCCACGGTGAGTTCCGCATTTCTCCTCCAATGTCTTGCACCACCCGACATCTCTCTGCACGGCAGAAGAATCTGCATACTATTCCGCATCATTGCGTTTACTGTGTAATTATATCATATTAATTCTATTTTGTCAATAGTTTTTCAAATTTTTTTCAGATTAAAGTAAATCTGCAATATCTAAGATAAGTCGTTCGCTCTTGTCCCAACCGAGGCAGGGGTCAGTAATTGATTTACCGTAAATTCCTTCCTCAATTTTCTGAGAACCGTCCACCAGATAGCTTTCTATCATAAAGCCTTTTACAAGCTCTGCAATATGAGCTGAATGTCTCATACTGTGAAGGACTTCCTTACATATTCTTATCTGTTCCAGATACTGTTTGTTTGAGTTTGCATGGTTTGCATCAACAATAACTGCCGGATTTTCAATCTTTTTCTCCATAAAAGAATTATAAACCCTGTTTAAATCCTCATAATGATAGTTAGGCAGTGACTGTCCGTGTTTATTTACCGAGCCTCTCAGTATTGCGTGTGACAGAGCATTTCCTTTGGTCTGTACTTCCCAGCCATTATATATAAATGTATGAGAATGGCGTGCCGCTATAATTGAGTTTATCATAACCGAATAGTCACCGCTGGTAGGATTCTTCATACCTACCGGCACATCCATACCGCTTCCTGTAAGTCTGTGCTGCTGATTTTCAACCGAACGCGCTCCGACTGCAACATAAGACAGTAAATCTGACAGGTATCCATAGTTTTCGGGATACAGCATTTCATCTGCGCAGAAAAATCCTGTTTCTTCTATAACCTTGGTATGAAGCTCACGTATAGCCATTATACCTTTAATCATATCAGGTTTTTCATTCGGGTCAGGCTGGTGTACCATACCTTTATATCCGTCACCTGTTGTTCTGGGTTTATTCGTATAAACTCGCGGAATTATTATAATTTTATCTTTAACCTTTTCCTGCACCTTTGCAAGTCTTGTCATATAATCTATTACCGAATCCGGTCTGTCTGCAGAGCAGGGTCCTATGATAAGCAGGAATTTATCTGATATGCCACTGAAAACTTCTCTTATTTCCTTATCTCTTTCAGCCTTCTTTTTAGCAAGTTCAGCAGAAAGCGGGAACTGTTCCTTTATTTCTTCAGCTGTAGGCAGTCTGCGTTGCATTATCATATTCATATTTATGCGCCTCTCTTCAAAATATATCTTATATTATATCTTATCACATTAATTTCTTTGATACAATATGCAAAAAATACAAAATTGTCAAATATTTTTTTGATTATAACATACATTTTTTCTAAAATGCCGTTTAATCCTTTGTATGTCCGCTGTTTTTCCCGAAAGTCACTGCACCATTTCCGTATTTTTCTCTTATCTTATCCACGGTTCTTTCCAGGCTCTCTCTTTTTTCTCTTTTTTCGGAATTTTCCTCGAAAAAGGTTATTTGCTCCGTTTCTTCATTTTCATCAATCGTATTTGCACCGGTTACGGTAAACATTCTTATAGGATTATTCATATTCCAGGATTCTGTCAGTAGCTGCACTGCCGCTTCCATAATCTCTTTTTCAAGATTTGTCGGTTTTCCCAGAGTTTTTTGTCTTGTAATAGTTCTGAAATCCGGGTCTTTCACAGTAATTTGTACCACCCTGCATTTCATACGGTGTCGCCGCAGTTTTGCCGCAATACTGTCACACAGCTCCACTATATACGGTTTTATACTGTCCATTCCCGTAAGGTCGCTGCTGAAGGTAAGTCCGTGACCCACGGATTTTACTTCTCTTTTTTCATAACAGCTTCTTACCGTATCATCGCTGTTTCCCGTAACATTATCATACAGTTGTTTTCCTGCTTTCCCGAATTTTTTCGTAAGAACCTTTTCACCCAGCTGTGCAATATCGCCTATAGTGCAGACACCCATTTTTTCCAGCTCCGCTTTTGTGGATTTTCCCACATACATCATATAATCCGCCGGCATAGGATATAGAATATCTTTATAATTTTCTCTCGTAATTTCTGTGGTAGCATCAGGTTTTTTATAGTCACTTCCAAGCTTTGCAAACATCTTGTTAAACGAAACTCCTACCGAAACAGTAATACCAAGTTCCTCACGCACTTCACGGCGTATCCGGTCAGCTATTTCCTTGCCGGTCCCGAAAAGCTTCCTGCTTGCCGTTACGTCAAGCC
>JAZOTK010000046.1:0-15093 GCA_045657605.1 Clostridia bacterium | reverse complement strand
GGCGTTACTGCCGACAGCCTGAATAATGTAATGTCAAAATTTTTTGGTGACACCCACGGCGGTTATAAAACCCGTATTGAGTTTACTCCCCGCACAAAAAACGTACTTGAACTCAGCGTTCGTGAGGCTCAGAAGCTTGGTAATAACTTTATCGGAACAGAACATATACTTTTGGCTATACTGGCTGAAGGGGAAGGCATTGCCATACGAATACTCACCGAACTTGACATTGACCCGGTCGAGCTTTATAATTCAATTATAAAATCTCTTTCCGATGAAAGTCCCTTTGCTCCCCCTCCTGCGCAGGAGAATCAGTCAAAGAAAACCCCGGGGCTTGATGGATTCGGCAGAGATTTAACAAAACTGGCTGCTCAGGGAAAAATTGATCCTGTTATCGGTCGTGAAGATGAAATCGAGCGTGTTATACAAATTCTCAGCCGCCGTACCAAAAACAACCCTTGTCTTATAGGTGAACCGGGTGTAGGTAAAACAGCTGTAGCAGAAGGGCTTGCCCAGCATATCGTTTCCGGAAATGTTCCCGAAACCCTGAAAAACAAGCGACTTTTCACTCTTGATATATCCTCAATGATTGCCGGCGCAAAATACCGTGGAGAATTTGAAGAACGTCTGAAAAAGGCTATGGAAGAAGTTATGCGGTCCGGAAATATAATTCTGTTTATAGATGAAATGCATACGCTGATAGGTGCCGGTGCGGCAGAAGGCGCTATTGATGCCGCAAACATTTTAAAGCCCGCACTCGCCAGAGGAGAAATGCAGGTAATAGGCGCAACCACACTTGATGAATACCGTAAATATGTAGAAAAAGATGCCGCACTGGAACGACGGTTCCAGCCGGTTACAATAGGCGAACCGACTGAAGAGGCTGCAGTCGAAATTTTAAAAGGTATCCGTGATAAATACGAAGCACATCACAAGGTTACCATTACCGACGAGGCAATCGAAGCTGCCGTCCATCTTTCGGTAAGATATATTCCCGATCGTTTTCTGCCCGACAAGGCCATTGACCTGGTTGACGAGGCAGCTTCCGCAATCAGAATGAAAACTCTTACAACACCTCCTGCATTAAAGGAACTTGATGATAAAATCAGTGCTCTTAAAAAGGAAAAGGAATCAGCGATTGTGGCTCAGGAATACGAACGTGCCGCTTCTCTGCGTGACGAAGAAACCCGTCTTAAGCAGGAGCTTGAACGCGAAAAATCAAACTGGCGTGATGCAACCGATAAATCTACGCTTAAAGTTACCGCCGAGGATATAGCCGAAAAAATTGCCAAATGGACGGATATTCCCGTAAAACGTCTTACCGAAAGCGATGCTCAGCGCCTTAAAAATATGGAAAATATACTGCACCGCCGCGTAATAGGTCAGGATGAAGCAATAAGTGCCGTATCCCGGGCAATACGCCGTGGCAGGGTCGGACTGTAAGACCCGAAACGTCCTGTCGGAAGTTTTATTTTCCTTGGTCCTACCGGTGTTGGTAAAACCGAGCTTTCAAAAGCTCTTGCCGAGGCTATGTTCGGTGATGAAAATGCACTTATCCGTATAGATATGTCAGAATATATGGAGAAACACTCTGTTTCCCGTATGGTAGGGTCTCCTCCGGGATATGTAGGTTTTGACGAAGGCGGGCAGCTTACAGAAAAGGTTCGCCGCAAGCCTTACAGCGTAATTTTGTTCGATGAAATTGAAAAAGCGCACCCTGATGTATTTAATATTCTGCTCCAGATAATGGATGACGGAATTTTAACCGATTCCCAGGGCAGACGAGTTGATTTCCGCAATACTGTTATAATTATGACATCAAATATAGGTGCAAGACTTATTACTGAAACCAAAACCTTTGGGTTTGGAATAAGTGATGACAGCGAAAGTAAAAATTATGAAAAAATTAAAGATAACGTAATGGGCGAACTAAAAAAATCTTTCCGTCCCGAATTTTTAAACCGCGTTGATGATACCATAGTTTTCCACCCGCTGACGGCAGAGGAAACTGAAAAAATTGCTCAGCTTATGCTTAATGAAATGGTGAAAAAGCTTGATTCAAACGGAATAAAAGCTGAATTTACGGAAAATGTAACAAAATTTATAGCTGCCGAAGGGTTTGACCCATTATACGGAGCCCGTCCCTTACGTCGCATTATGCAGTCGAAAGTGGAAGATACTCTTGCTGAAGAAATGCTCGATAACAGCATTGCCTCCGGCGACAGTATTATGATAGATTATCTTGATGGAAAAATCTGTATAAAGAAGCTCTAAAAAAATGCGGTGCCATACACGATAATTTGTATGGCACCCTTTTTCATTAAATTGAATCTATAAATTCTTTTATTCTCTCAAGTGCAATATTGAGATTTTTTATGGAATAACAGTAGGATACACGGACAAAGCCTTCGCCGCTTTCTCCCAGTGCTGTTCCCGGAACTACAGCTACTTTTTTACTTCTCAGAAGTTTTTCGCAGAACTCCTCACTTGTCATTCCCGTCTTTTTAATTGAAGGGAATACATAAAATGCTCCACGGGGTTCAAAACAGTCAAGACCCATTTTTCTGAAAGCATCAACTACAATTTTACGTCTGTAGTTATATTCCTCTTTCATACGGAGTATATCGTCATCGCCGTTTTTAAGAGCTTCTATTGCAGCATACTGACTTGTTGTCGGTGCACTCATAATCGCATATTGATGAATTTTTGTCATTGCCTTTATAACTTCCTCAGGTCCTGTAGCAAAACCAAGACGCCAGCCTGTCATTGCATAGCTTTTTGAAAATCCGTTTACTACAATGGTACGTTCATACATACCCGGCAGCGATGCAATGGAAACGTGGGGCAACCCGTATGTAAGCTCGCTGTATATTTCATCTGATAAAATCATTATATCCTTATCTCTCAGCACATCAGCTATTGCTTCAAGGTCTCTTTTTTCCATAATAGCTCCCGTAGGATTATTGGGGAAAGGCAGTACCAACAGCTTTGTTTTAGGCGTTATTGCCTTTTCAAGAGCTTCTGCAGTAAGTTTGAACTCGTCCTCTTCTTTTGTAACTATAGGTACAGGTATCCCACCCGCAAGTATTGTACACGGTTTATAGCATACAAAACTGGGTTCAGGAATAAGAACTTCTTCTCCCGGATTTATAAGCGCCCTTATGCATCCGTCAATAGCTTCACTTCCGCCTACTGTTACAACAACCTGGTTTATGTTATATTTAAGATTAAATTTTCTTTCCAGGTAGTTACATATTTCCTCTCTCAGTTCTGTTATACCTGAATTTGAGGTATAGTGTGTGCTTCCTTTTTCAAGAGAATATATACCTGCATCACGGATATGCCACGGAGTTACAAAATCCGGTTCGCCTACGCCGAGAGAAATAGCATCCGGCATTTCCGCAACTATATCAAAAAACTTTCTTATTCCCGACGGTTGTATGGTTTTCACTTTGTCGGACAGCATATTTTCTATATTCACAGCGTAATCACCTGCCTGTCATCAACTTCTTTATTTTCAAATATTATTCCGTGGTCTTTATATTTTTTAAGCACAAAATGGGTAGCAGTGCTGATAACTGATTCCATAGGCGCAAGAGTTTCTGCCACAAACAGAGCAACATTTTTCATACTTTTGCCTTCAATTATAACACACAGATCAAACCCACCTGACATAAGATACAGTGCTTTTACCTGGGGGTATTTATATATTCTTTCTGCAACCTTATCAAAGCCCTCGCCTCTCTGAGGAGTCACTTTCAGTTCAATCACAGCTGTTACATTTGCAGAAGCTGTTTTTTCCCAGTTAACCATCGCATTATATCCCAGAATCGTTCCGTTTTCTTCCATTTCGTCTATTGCCGCTTTCACTTCTTCCATTTCCGCTCCCGTCATTACGGCAATCTGTTCCGCCGATACACGGCAGTCGTCCTCAAGTATTTCAAGAATTTTATTGCTTAGTTCCATTTATACTTTCACCCTTTCTTAGCTCTCTTATTATACTGTCTTTTTCCTTAAGTTTTTTCCTGTATCTTGCTATTTCTTCTTTATATTCTTCTATTTCAGAAATATATTTTTGCATCTGTTCTTCTGCGGCATCGCTCATTTTTGAAATATATTCATGAACGTCATCTTTACTGTATCCACGTATGGCAGATTTTATTTTACTTTCAGCCACTGCCTTCACCTCGCAAAAAGTTTCTTATATTATTATATACTAAAAATCTGCTTCTGTCAATAAAAAATGTAAGTTTATGGGAAATGTTTTGGTTTTGGGTAATAAAAGATACAGGCATTACAGTTTTAAGCTGTAATGCCTGTTATATTTACATCATTTTCAGAAACGCCGCCAGTTTTCTTGCTATAATAGCCTGCCCGGCATCGTTGGGGTGAAGCCCGTCGGGACAGTATGTTTCACGGATAATTTCCAGTTTGGGCTGTATTCCGCTTACTGCATTCAAATCCAGCACCGGCAAAGAATAATATGCGGCAACTTCTTTTATTATGTCCACATATGTACAAAGTCCTGCTACTCCTTCTTTTTCGCCGATTTCAGGTACGTCTTCGTCCTTCCTGTGCAGGGGTGTCATAATCACGATAACCGCGGTAGGATATTTTTCAATAAGCTTATTGTAAAGAACATGACAGGCTCCGTAAAAAGTTTCATCAGTTCTGTCATCAAAACAGCCTATAGGTGCATTTCCGTGACCGAAATCGTTAGAGCCACCGAAAACTACAACTGCATCGGCATCGGCATCCATTTCATCGACTCTCAGACAAAAATCCCTATCATACGAATATTCCGTTCTCGGATTCTGCCTTGCGATTCTTGTTCCACCTATTCCGTAATTTCTCGCACATGCAAGTCCGTGTTCTCTTGCCAGCACATTAAGATATATATTCTCCGGACAGCTTACACCGACGCCTTCCGTTATACTGTCACCAAGGAAATTTATTTTCTTATTCCTAAGTTCCATATTATTTCTTCCCCTTATTCAGCAAAGCCGTTAGGATTGTTTTTCTGCCATCTCCACGCGTCCTCGCAAGCTTCCGGAATATCACGTACAGCTACCCAGCCGAGTTCCTGTTTTGCTTTTGAAGCATCGGCATAACATTCCGCTATATCACCGGGACGCGGAGGATCTATAACAAACGGTATTTCTTTTCCGCATGCCTTTTCAAATGCATCTTTCAGTTCAATTACTGATGTACCGTTTCCGGTACCCAGATTATAAATATGCACACCGGGATTGTTTGTCTGTACTTCAACTGCCTTAACATGGCCGAGGCTCAGGTCAACAACGTGAATATAATCTCTCACGCCTGTTCCGTCCGGTGTCGGATACTGGTTTCCGAAAACGTGAAGTTTTTCAAGCTTGCCCACAGCAACCTGTGAAATATACGGCAACAGATTGTTTGGAATACCCTTCGGATTTTCACCGATTCTACCACTCTTGTGAGCACCGATGGGATTGAAATATCTGAGCAGTGTAATTGAGAATTTATTATTTGCTTTATATAAATCCTGCATAATATTTTCAAGCATAAGTTTTGTTGAGCCGTAGGGATTTGTTGTAGAAAGCGGAAAATCCTCCTTTATCGGCACAGATGCCGGATCGCCGTATACTGTAGCAGACGAAGAGAATACAATATTATATACTCCGTGTTTCTCCATTATATCAAGAAGATTAAGTGTTCCCGTAATATTATTATGATAATATCTGAGAGGTATCCTTGTAGATTCTCCCACCGCCTTAAGTCCTGCAAAATGAATTACGGCATCTATTTTATTCTCTATAAAGATTTTTTCCATATCTTCATAGTTTAACATATCACATTCGTAAAACTTAAAGTCTTTTTTTGTTATATCCTTTATAATTTCAAGAGATTTAGGGCTTGAGTTACAGAAATTATCCAGTATAACTATTTCATATCCTGCCTCTAAAAGTTCAACACAAGTGTGACTTCCTATGTAGCCCGCACCACCTGTTACAAGTATTTTCATTTAAAATTCCTTCCTTTCATATTGTTTCATAATAAGTATATCACATTATTCCATAATTTTCAAGTGTTTTTTTATCAAATCTGAAGCTTTTTGAAATTTAAAAGCCCTGTCCGTTTCCGGACAGGGCTTTTTATCAAACTAAACTTTCGTAAGAAACGTACATTCTCAGATATATAACTGTGCCATTTTTAATTTTATCTCCTGTACTGCTGTATATAACGTTACTTGTAAAGAGATCACTGACTTTAGTTGCGGTTCCGCTGTTTCCTTTTATTACAATTTTGATTGTGTTGACAAAGCCTTCGGCGTTATCGTATGCAAGTCCTGGATAGAATACTACATCTGCGTCTATTCCGTATTGACTTTTCATAGCCGCTTTAAGAGCTCCGCAACGTGTGACAAACATATCCGCAACTGCCGAAACGAAGTCTGTTGTTCCTTTCGGGGCAACTCTTACAACTCCGTCAAGTTTGTATACTTCTTCCGGTATACCGTCTATAACATATACATAATCTTTATAGTTTGCCGGAAGCATGTCAAATGACTTAACCATTTTATTGTTTTCGCAGATACTTCTGCCGTTTTCATCGAGTCCCGGATAATATCCGCTTAAGAGTCCGTATGCTTCGTCATACTGAATAATCATTGCCGCCAGCTCGCGATGTGTTATCTCACCGAAAAGATAATTTGTTCCTTTGGTATAAAGCTTTATGTCTGTATCAGCCTTTTTGCCGGTTCTTTCTTTAATAGCACTGTCAAAACAGCTTATTGCATCTCTGACAGTTGCGTTCTTATTGATTACGCTTTCCGATATTTTATCGGCTCCTAATACTCTGTTTCCCATGATATATAAATCAACGGCATAATTATGGTTAAACGGTTTTTCCGCATTATAATAACTGTAATCAATGTCTTTTCTGTTCTGTTCCATTCTGAGCACCGCGCGGCTCAGCTCACCATAAGTTATTGTCTTGTTCTCCGAATACGGTGTATCAAATATGTTTATACTGTTATAGACATATTTCAGAATTTCCTCCGACACAGTATCAACAAAATTAAACGGTGTTTTTGCTTCTCTGGCTTTAATAATAAGAGCTGCTGCTTCCGCACGTGTAAGAGTATCGTCCAGACGGAGATTCAGTCCGTCATTACCTATCATTATTCCGTATTCATATACCCATGCCAGCGGCTCTCCACCCTGTTCCAAAATGAATTCCGGCGCATTAGTTTCGGGCTTATCTGAACGCGCATAAAGCGGATATACAGTTTCTTCTCTTGTTATTGCCACGTCCGGATTAAAGTTTCCTGCATCATCACCGTTAAGCTCTGATGTACTTATGTAATCATATGCCCAGTGTCCTTCGGCTACGTCTGCATATGTTTTTCCGCTTTCCGTTCCCATTCCAAGCATTTTAACGAACTGTGCACGTGTTACCGTAGCTGTAGGTCTGAAAGTGCCGTCGGGATAACCGTTTATCGTACCTTCGTTTACCAGAATAGATACTGCTCTATATGCCCAGTGTTCTTCTGCCAGGTCGCTGAACTGCGATGCTGCAAGTGTTGTAAAAGACGATGCCAATATAGCCATTGTTATTATTGCCATCGAAATCTTTCTGATTATATTCTTCATGATTTTCTCTCCGTTCTGTCTTACAGACTTTTTTTATATACTTATTGTACCATACATATCCTTTTTTTTCAATAGGTAATATGCATATTTATTATAGAAATTTATTAGCAAAATTCAAAATAATACCAATAAATTTCTTTTTCAGTCTTATTAAATAAAAGAAGGCGTTACTGCTGATAAGTGATCTTATCGGAGCACGCCCTTTTTATTTGTGTATTACTGTTCTTTGCTCTTCGCAAAGCATTCGCTGCACAGTACAGGCTTATTGTTCTTAGGCTCAAACGGAACCTGAGCTTCAGCACCGCACTCTGCACAAGTTACAGTATACATCTCTCTTTCTCCCCTGATTTTGTTTTTACGTGCAGCTCTGCATTCTTTACATCTGAGAGGCTCGTTCTGGAAGCCTTTTTCAGCATAGAACTCCTGTTCGCCGGCTGTGAATACAAATTCGCATCCACAATCTTTGCACGTTAAAGTTTTGTCTTCGTACATTTCGTTTCCCTCACTTTTGTTTTTATCCTGTCTCAAACGCTCCGCTGCGGCTTGTGCAGTGTCTCAACTTAAGATACATGGATTTTTATTTTTATAAAGACAGTTTACTGCCTGCATAAACTAACTTATGGTATCATAACACCGTTCAAGCTTGCGTTTTATCCGTTGTAAGGCGTTATCAATGGATTTTACCGGGCGTCCTACCACTTTTGAAATTTCAAGATAGCTTTTCCCGTCTACATAATGCTCTAAAACTTGTCTCTCAAACTTACTCAGCAGTCCGAGAAGTTTCTCATCTATTTTTCTGTAACTTTCATTAATTATCATATATTCTTCAGGATTAAAGCTTGTATCACTCTCAATCGAATCAATCAGCATTCTTTCGTCATCTCCGGTTGAATCACTGTTGTACAAAGAAATATACGAATTAAGCGGTATGTGTTTCTGTCTTGTTGCCGCTTTTATCGCCGTTATAATCTGGCGTGTTATACAAAGCTCAGCAAAGGATTTAAAGCCCGCCGTGCGCTCAGTTTTATAATCACGTATGGCTTTAACAAGACCTATCATGCCTTCCTGGATAATATCCTCTTTATCGGCTCCGCGCAGAAAATAGGTTCTTGCTCTTGAAACGATGCTTGCCTTATATCTTGATATCAGAATTTCAAACGCAATGTCATCTCCTCTCCGAGCCAGCAAAACCAGCTCTTCATCACCGAGAGCAGACATATCATTAGCATTTGCGGAGGGCATATCGGACATTGCTTCGCCTCCCTTTCTAATTGTATCTCTTATATTTTACACTATTTTAAGCAACCTGTCAAGTACTTTAAATTTTTTCTCAAAAAATCACTATAAAATTTGCTTTTGTCTGTATGTTTTTACCAACATTCTTTTTCTTTTGCTGTCATTATAACTATTAATCGCAAATAATTCTGTGCATTTTTTTATTGAACTTTTTACAAGTTTTATTAAAAAACTCTTGCTTTTTTCCGAAATCTGTGGTATTATAATATATGATATAATAATTTTCGGATACTATACCTAATTGTTCCGAAAAAATAACAAAACGGGGGTTAATAAAATGAAAAAATTAATTACACTGGCAATCGCTGCTGCTCTTGCAGTTACAATGTTTGCAGGTTGCGGCAACAAAGCGGAAGACAAAACACTCACTATGGCTACCAACGCAACATTCCCTCCTTACGAGTTCTACGAAGGTGAAAAAATAGTTGGTATTGATGCTGAAATTGCTGAGAAAATCGCTGAGAAACTTGGCATGACACTTGAAATCCAGGATACCGAATTCGGTTCTATCATAGCAGGTGTGCAGACAGGCAAATATGATATCGGTATGGCAGGTATGACTGTTACCGACGAACGTCTTCTGAGCGTAAACTTCTCTACATCATATGCAACCGGCGTTCAGTCCATAATTGTTCCTGAAGGTTCTGATATTGTTTCTGTTGATAACCTGGAAGGCAAAAAAATCGGCGTTCAGCAGGATACAACAGGTCACATATATGCTTCCGATGATTACGGCGATGAAAACGTTGTTCCTTTCAACAAAGGTACAGATGCTGTTGCAGCTCTTGTAAGCGGAAAAGTTGATTGTGTTATCATTGATAACCAGCCTGCTAAATCTTACGTTGCAGCTAATGAGGGTCTTAAAATTCTTGATACCGAATATGTAACCGAAGACTACGCTATTTGCGTTGCTAAAGAAAACGAAGATCTCCTTAGCAAAATCAACACTGCGCTTGATGAACTCATCGCAGACGGTACTGTTCAGAGCGTTATTGATAAATATATAAGCGCTGAGTAATTCCGAATTTATGTATTACACAAAACGGCGGTGGAAACACTGCCGTTTTTATTGGAGATGATATTTTGACACTTAAAGAACAATTTATTTTAAATTTTATTGATGATTCCCGTTGGAAATATCTGCTAAACGGTCTTGGTAATACTCTTACTATAGCATTTTTTGCCGTACTGATAGGTGTTGCTATTGGTGTTGTTGTAGCAACTATACGTTCTACATACGATAAAACCTATGAAACCATCAGCCGTCGCAAAAATTTTGGTTATTATCTCTTTGCATTTGCAAATCTGATATGTAAGATTTATCTTACCGTTATCCGCGGAACTCCCGTTGTTGTACAGCTTCTTATTGCTTATTTTATAATTTTAGCTTCTTCTACCAACGGTATTATGGTCGCTTCCATTGCTTTCGGTATAAATTCCGGAGCATACGTTGCTGAAATTTTAAGAGGCGGAATTATGTCTATTGATAACGGACAGTTTGAGGCAGGCAGGTCACTGGGTTTTAATTATGTGCAAACTATGATTTATATCATAATTCCTCAGGTTTTCAAGACCGTATTGCCCACTCTTCTCAACGAATTTATAGCATTGCTTAAAGAAACCTCCGTAGCGGGTTATGTAGGAATAATCGACCTTACCAAAGCCGGCGATATTATTCGCGGCAGAACTTTCTCGCCGTTTTTACCGCTCTTTGCCGTTGCGGCAATATATCTTTTAATGGTTGTTATTCTGACCTGGCTTGTAGGAAAACTCGAAAGGAGGTTGCGTAAGAGTGAACGCTGATTTTCTCATAGAAACACAAAATTTATGCAAATATTACCTGGGCGGCTCCATCAAGGCTCTTGACGGAATTTCTGCCGGAATAAAAAAAGGCGAGGTGGTTGTAATAATAGGCCCCTCCGGTTCGGGAAAATCAACTTTTCTCCGTTCCCTTAACCTTCTTGAAATGCCTACTTCAGGACAGATTATATTTGAAGGAACAGATATAACCGACCCTAAAACAAACATTAATCTTCACCGTCAAAAAATGGGAATGGTATTTCAACAGTTTAATCTTTTCCCTCATATGACTGTACTTAAAAACCTTACTTTGGCACCTACAAAACTTCTTGGAATGTCAGCCAAAGACGCTGAAGAAAAAGCTCTCGAGCTTCTCGGCAGAGTAGGACTGCGCGACAGAGCCTCTGCATATCCGTCTCAGCTTTCAGGCGGTCAGAAACAGCGTGTAGCTATCGTCCGAGCTCTTTGCATGGCACCCGACGTTATGCTCTTCGACGAGCCGACAAGCGCTCTTGACCCGGAAATGGTCGGCGAAGTTCTTGATGTTATGAAACAGCTTGCCGAAGAAGGAATGACAATGATTGTAGTTACTCATGAAATGGGATTTGCCAGAGAAGTTGCAAGTCGTATTCTTTTTATGGATGAAGGTAAAATAATGGAAGAAGGAAGTCCCGATGAAATTTTTGACAATCCAAAAAATCCGAGGACTCAGTCTTTCCTGAGCAAAGTACTTTAAAGAATGGAGACAAATATGAAAAATTGTATTATAGGTCAGTCAGGAGGACCTACCGCAGTAATAAATTCCTCTCTTTGCGGAGTGGCGCTGACCGCAATGCACAGTAATAAAATCGGGAAAGTCTTCGGCGCCGAAAACGGAATTTCAGGTGTAATCAGCGAAAATTTCATTGATATGTCCGAGATTCTCTCTGATGAAGAAAATGCTGATATTTTAAAACACACGCCTGCCGCTTTTTTAGGCTCCTGCCGCTACAAGCTTCCGGCAGATTATAATGACGAAATATATAATAAAATATTTGATATTTTCCGCAAATATGATATAGGATATTTCTTTTACATAGGCGGCAACGATTCAATGGATACTGTATGTAAACTTTCTGTATATGCCGAAAAAATCGGATATGAAATAAATATCATAGGTATACCAAAAACAATTGATAATGACCTTATGGAAACAGACCATACCCCCGGTTTCGGGTCTGCCGCAAAATATCTGGCATCAACTGTGCGTGAAATCGGTCTTGACAGCGATGTATATTCTTTATATTCTGTAACTATAATAGAAATTATGGGACGTAATGCCGGCTGGCTTACTGCCGCGTCGTCCCTGGCAAGAACAGAAACACTTCTTGCCCCTCACCTGATATATCTTCCCGAATCGGATTTTTCCGACGAAAAATTCATCGCTGATATAAAGGAAGTAAATGCGAAGGGGATTACCAACGTAGTAGTTGCTGTATCAGAAGGAATTAAATATGCTGACGGAACCTATGTATGTGAAAGCGCTTCCAGCGGTCTTACGGATATTTTCGGTCATAAAAACTTAAGTGGAACCGCTAAGGTCCTGGAAAATAAAGTACGAGAAATTCTCGGTTTTAAAGCAAGAGGTATTGAACTTAACGTTATGCAGCGTTGCAGCAGTCACATTGCTTCTCTTACAGACTTAAATGAAGCCTTTGATGTTGGCTGTGCCGGTGTTAATGCGGCGTTGGCGGGAGAAACAGGCGCAATGATGATTTATAAAAGAACAAGCAACTCTCCTTATCATATAGAATTTGAAAGTCGCGACATAAGCAGTATTGCAAACGGAGAAAAGCTTGTGCCTGCCCAGTGGATAGTAAACGGAAATGATATTTCCGACGAGATGACAGAATATCTCCGTCCGCTTATTCTGGGCGAGGCTTATCCTGTCTTTAAAGATGGTGTCCCGCAATTTATAAAAAAACAGAAAGGAAGGAATGTATAATGAAATCTTCAAGATGGCTTGTGGTTGAACTAACAGCAATTATAGCTACAGTTTTTGTTTCTCTTTACGTAATATTCATGTTGATGCTCGGCATTTCACCAAATTCAGTTCCGTCTGCACTCGTACAAACTTCCGAAGCACGAAATATTTTTATATGTATTTCTCATACAATCTCTTATGTGTTGTTTATGATTTATTTTTCATCATTTATCAGACCAAAAATGTTTGAATGGTTGATAATAGCTTCTTCACTTGTAACTATGCTTCTTCATACACTTTGTATGGTACTTGTTTGGAGATGTTATTTTTTAAACGAGCTTGAATCGCTGATATTCGTTCTGACGCTCAACGGCATAATGTTATCTGCGTTCGCACTGACTTTCAGCTACTCAATATATTCAATGGTAGATGAAGGCGGTTTCCGGAATATTACCAAAAGCTTTATGCATAAGCTTTTAAACTTCAGTGCAATCTTATTCTATCTCGCAGCAATTTTTATATATTACAGATATTTATCCGGTTTTCTGTATTCGACGTTTAATATAATTACGCTAAGCCGCGATATTGATGCACTGGCTCTTTTCTGTTTTATTGTTGCATTAATTCTTCAGTGTTCTTCTTTCATAATAGCTTATTTCATTGATTGCAAAGCCGTAAAAAATATGCTCGAAGAAATGAAATAAAAAGGCTAAAACAAAAACCAAGGGACTGCCCCGTTTTTCTGACGGGCAGTCCCTTATCTTGTTATTTTGCTTTTTGTTTTGCCTCAATATTTTCCTGAATCATCATATCCTTGACTTTCATCAGTCTTGCCAGTCCGCTTCTTTCAGATTCATCAAGCTTCATTGTAATATATTTTATTGTTTCCTGCAGCTGCGGAATCATTACATATTCTAATGCATTTACCCTTCTTCTTGTCTTTTCGATTTCACTCGCAAGAAGCTGAGCGGTTTTTTCTGTCTGAGCAAGCTTTAAAAGGTCCGGAAGAATTTCCGACAGTTCCTTTACGGCTCCGTCAAGATCGCCTGATGTATATGCCAATCCATAGGGATATATATCCGTAGTGTCGCTGCTTTTGGTTTTAAACTCAAACTCCGGCACGTCAACGCTCATAATATTTTTCGTTGTTGTTTCAAGATATACTTCCTGTTTCGGTAACATAAGAGCTTCTGCCATTATTTCCTCATCCATTACGGCTGCGGCTATGGCAAAATGACTGTGTGCATTTTCGATTGCTTCTTCTACTGATTTACGCAGGCGTTTATTATCTCGCACAATATCCAGAAACTGTCTCATAAGCTCATCACGTTTATCTTTAAGCAGCTTATGCCCTCTTATCGAGGTAGTGAGCCTTTTTTTCAGCCTTGTCAGCTCCATTCGTGTGGGGTTTACCGCAAGTCTTGCCACTTTGCACTCACCTTACTTTCCGTAATATTCGTCCAGATATTCATCTTTTATACGTTTAAGCTCGCTTCTCGGAAGAATCGAAAGAAGCTTCCAGCCTATCGACAGAGTCTCTTCTATACTGCGGTTTGATTCATAACCCTGGGAAACGTATTCATTTTCAAATGCATCCGCAAATTTTGCATACAGCTTATCAATATCGGTAATAGCCGATTCGCCGAGGATTACCATAAGCTCTTTCGCTTCTTTTCCACGTGCATACGCTGAAAACAGCTGATTCATAGTATTTGCATGGTCTTCTCTTGTTTTGCCTTTTCCGATACCCTTATCTTTAAGTCTGGACAGCGAAGGAAGAACATCTATCGGCGGAGTTATACCTTTACGATACAGTTCACGTGAAAGAATAATCTGCCCTTCTGTTATATATCCTGTAAGGTCGGGAATAGGATGCGTCTTATCATCCTCCGGCATTGTCAGAATCGGTATAAGTGTTATACTGCCGTTTTTACCTTTTTGTCTTCCGGCACGTTCATACAGAGTTGCAAGGTCAGTGTACATATAACCCGGATATCCACGTCTTCCCGGCACTTCTTTTCTTGCTGCCGAAACCTCACGAAGCGCATCTGCATAGTTGGTAATATCGGTTATAAGCACAAGCACATGCATATCCTTTTCAAAAGCCAAATATTCAGCTGCCGTAAGTGCCATTCGTGGTGTAGAAATACGTTCGATTGCGGGGTCATTTGCCAGGTTTATAAACAGTACCGTTCTGTCAATTGAACCGTTTTTCTTAAAATCATCTATAAAGAAATTCGCTTCTTCAAAGGTAATACCCATAGCCGCAAATACAACGGCAAATTTCTCGTTTGTTCCTCTTACCTGTGCCTGTCTTGCAATCTGCGCCGCAAGATTTGCATGAGGCAGACCGGAACCGGAGAATATGGGCAGTTTCTGTCCTCTTACCAGCGTATTAAG
>JAZOTK010000045.1:0-2310 GCA_045657605.1 Clostridia bacterium | reverse complement strand
GATATTGACCCCGCTATTGTATCATATCTTGCTGAAAAGCTTAATCTTACAGCTGAAGGTGTTGTTGACGTGCTGAATAAGAAATCCGGTGTTTTAGGCATTTCCGAACTCAGCAGTGACTTCCGTGATCTCGCAGACGCGGCAGATGCAGGAAACAAAAAGGCTGCACTTGCGCTTGAGATGTTCTGCTACCGTATAAGAAGCTTTATCGCATCTTATGCAGCAGCTATGGGCGGTGTTGATGCAATCGTATTTACTGCCGGTATCGGTGAAAACTCAGGCAATGTACGCCTCGATTGTGTAAAAGGTCTTGATTTTATGGGAGTAAAAATTGATGCTGAAAAGAATAAAATCAGAGGCGAAGAAATTGATGTCAGTGCCGCTGATGCTACAGTTAAAACTCTTATAATACCTACAAACGAAGAACTTATGATAGCAATGGATACTGCTGAAATAGTAGGAAATCTTTAAGTTTAATATAAACGGCAAGTCTGATATTTAGTCAGATTTGCCGTTTTTTTATCACAAAAATAAATTTTTTAAAAAATTTTTTTAAATATTTAAAAAAACTCTTGACAAACGACTAAAAATATAGTATAATAGATAAGTCAGGAAAAATGCTGGTGTAGCTCAATTGGTAGAGCAGCTGATTTGTAATCAGCAGGTCGCGGGTTCGAGTCCCATCACCAGCTCCAATCCGGGAGAGTTCCCGAGTGGCCAAAGGGGGCAGACTGTAAATCTGTTGCTTTCAGCTTCGGTGGTTCGAATCCACCCTCTCCCACCAAAAAAAGACGGTAGTTTCTAATAGAAACTATCGTCTTTTCAGTTAAATCCGTCTTTGCAGACGGAAGAAATCCACTACGCGGACGAAATCTGCTTCGCAGATGAAATCGCCTTCGGCGGATAAAAAGGCGGATTTAATTTCACCAAAGCCGTATGGCTTTGATTTCATCCGGACTTGTCTGGATTTCATCGTGCGAGAAGCGCACGATTTCATTAAAAAACATCCCGTACTTTTTCCCCTTCTGCACATAAACGGCGTGTCTTTATAAGACACGCCTTTTTATTTATTATCCCTTTGATTTTTCCAAATCCTTATTACGGATTTCAACCCTTCTTACTTTACCGCTGATTGTCTTGGGAAGTTCATCCACAAATTCTACAATTCTTGGATATTTATAAGGAGCTGTATGTGTTTTTACATATTCCTGGATTTCCTTTTTGAGTTCGTCTGTACCCTCGTTTCCTTTAACAAGTACTATCGTAGCCTTTACAATCTGTCCTCTTACTTCGTCAGGCACCGCCGTGATTGCACACTCAAGCACATAAGGAAGCTCCATAATAACACTTTCGATTTCAAATGGGCCGATACGGTAACCGGATGATTTGATAACATCATCAATTCTGCCTACATACCACAGATATCCGTCCTCATCCATTGTTGCCTGGTCGCCGGTATGATAGTAACCGTCGTACCATACGTCTTTTGTTTTCTCCTCATCAAGATAGTAACCGATAAAGAGTCCACAGGGTACGCCTTCTTTTGTGCGGATACAGATTTCTCCGGTATCTCCGGTCTGACATTCGTTTCCGTCCGGGTCAAGAATTACTACATCATAAAGCGGGCTGGGTCTTCCCATTGAACCTATTTTCGGTTTAGAGCCTACGAAATTCGCAATAGAAAGTGTAGTTTCGGTCTGACCGAAGCCTTCCATAATGTTCAGTCCTGTTGCCTTTTTGAACTGGTTAAATACCTCCGGATTGAGTGCCTCGCCTGCTGTTGTGGCATACTCAATTGAGGAAAGGTCATATTTTGATAAATCCTCTTTGATAAAGAATCTGTACATTGTGGGAGGAGCACAGAAGGTTGTAATATTATATTTCTTAAACAGAGGCAGAATATCCTCTGAATGGAATCTGTCAAAGTCATAGGTGAATATACCTGCTTCACAAAGCCACTGACCGTAGAGCTTACCCCAGAGGGCTTTACCCCAACCTGTATCGGAAATAGTAAAGTGCAGTCCGTCAGGATTTACATTATGCCAATGCTTTGCTGTGGGATAATGGCCGAGTGCATATTTGTAGGAATGTGTTGCAATACGCGGATATCCGGTTGTTCCCGATGTAAACAGCATAAGCATAGGGTCATCGCCGCAGGGTGAATTTTCGGTGCGGAAATAATGAGTGCTGAATCTTTCCATTTCAACATTGAAATCGTACCAACCGTCTTTTTTGCCGCCTACAAGAATTTTTTTCATATCCGGGAATTCTGCTGCCGCTTTTTCCGCTTCAACAGATACATCTCCATCC
>JAZOTK010000044.1:0-7838 GCA_045657605.1 Clostridia bacterium | reverse complement strand
TCCTGCGAGCTGTAACCGCCGAGGTTAAGTGTTCCGCCTGTTTGCAGAAGCGGTGAAGGGTCGCCGCTAAGACCCATATGGGTTTCACACAGTACCATATCATAGTTACCCGAAAATGCAGCTGACTTATACTCATCGTAGCCTTTTTCCACTACATTTACGGATATTCCGTACATAAGCAATGTAGATTTAATATATTCACCTACTATATTTCTGACAGAGTTATCAGAGCAGATGAGCAGATTGAAATCAAGCGCATAGCTGTTGCCGTCAATTTCTTTTATGCGTAGACCGTTTCTATTCATTTCATAGCCCGCCGCCACAAGCTCATCTTTAATATTTTCCTGATTTTCAGCCTCAAAAGCAGTAGCATATACTGCTGACGGATTTATAGGCGAACCGCTCAGCACGGAGTATTCCGGTAATAAATCTGTATTTATCTTTGATGTGGTCAGAATTTTTTTAAGTATTTTTCTGAAATTTACATCTGAAAGAAGCACGTTTCTGTGACTTAGCGTAATAAATGCATAATTTGCCGTGTTGGACTGCACAGAACTGATTGAGGAGCTTGTGCCGTATTTACCGCCGGTAGAATTATCCGCTAATGCAATATCAATACTATTCATTTTAAATCCGTTGTAGGAAGATTCCATATCAGGCATAAGGCTGACGTTGATTTCAGGTATATTTATGTTTCCTCCCCACCAGGATTCGTTTCTTTTCAAAGCTATATTTTTATATATTTCATAGCTGTCATAAATATACATACCCGTTCCGATCGGGTTTTCTATTTCTCTCTCTTTAACGGAGTTGTTACGTATTATCGGAAAATCAAGGTTATGGATAAACCCGGAATCGGGAGTTTTAAGCTTTATCACATACCCGTACTTACCGGCTGCCTCCATTGATTCTATATTTTCAATCCTTGAAAAATAAGGGCACTCCTCGCCGTAATTTAAAATTTCCTTTAAAGTATAATCCACATCGGCTGAAGTAAATTCACTGCCGTCATGCCATTTTATCCCTTGTCTTAATGAAAGCGAAATGCCCATTCCGTTTTCCGTAACAGCATAGCTTTCCGCCAATTTTGGGTTAATACTGAAATCCTGCTTTGTTGTAACAAGCGGCTCAAATATAAGCGAAAACATACTCCTGTTAACGCTGTATGCTGTGAGCAGAGGATTCATGGTATCAGGACGGACAGCAAATATTGAAAGCTCCTCCGCCTGCTTCGGGTCATATACCACATTTGACGGAGTTTCTTCATCAAACTGACCATCTCCCGCCGGACCCGTGCCGATGCCACCACAGCCGGTTAAAAATAATAACGCTGCAAGTAATATTGATAATATTCTGGTCGGCACACAAAACATCTCCTTAAATCTTATTTGTTTCTGATAAGCTCAAGCTCTCTCAAAAAAGAGTCTATATCTTTAAAATCTTTATATACGGAAGCAAAACGTACATACGCTACCTCATCAATATCGGCAAGCTCTTTAAGTACCATATCACCGAGCTTTTCCGCTGAAATTTCACGTTCAAGAGAATTTGACAGTTTTTGTTCAATTCTGTTTACTATTCCTTCTATTTCCTCTGTTCCAACAGGTCTTTTTACGCAGGCGCGAAGCAAGCCGCTCACCAGCTTCTCACGTTCAAAACACTGACGGCTCTTGTCTCTTTTTACTACAAGCAGCGGCATAGTTTCTATCTGCTCATACGTGGTAAATCTTTTCTCACATTTCAGACATTCACGTCTGCGTCTGATTGAAACACCTTCCTCTGTAGGTCTTGTATCAATTACTTTACTTTCGGTATGTTCACAAAACGGACATTTCATATACGTTTCCCTTTCTTTCAAAAAAATATTTACCCTATTATATTATTTTAATATAATTAATCAAAAACGTCAAGTGTTTTTTTAAAAAAAGCATTAAAATAATTGATATTTTTACATTTTTATGTAAAAAATATCAAAACCCGAAGCCTGATGCACAGCTTCGGGTTTTTGTTATTATTTTTCAAGATTTTTAAGCATTGTTGCACGAACCTTAAGGGGAAGTCCGAAGAGATTGATAAATCCTTCAGCATCCTTCTGGTTATAAACTTCATCAGCGTCAAATGTTGCGATTTCTTCGCTGTAAAGTGAGTAAGGTGATTTAGCACCTGCCGGTGTACAGTTACCTTTGTAAAGCTTAAGTCTTACAGTACCTGTTACTGTTTCCTGTGTGGAATCAACGAAAGCTGAAAGTGCCTCTCTGAGAGGTGTGTACCACAGACCGTCATATACCAGTTCTGCAAACTTATTAGCTACATCCTGTTTATAGTGAAGTGTCTGTTTGTCAAGACAGATGTATTCAAGCTCTTTATGAGCCGCATACAAAATAGTTCCGCCCGGTGTTTCATAAACGCCACGGCTCTTCATACCTACAAGACGGTTTTCAACTATATCGTCAATACCAATACCGTTTGCTCCGCCGATTTCGTTGAGCTTTTCAATCATCTCAACAGGACCGTATTTAACACCATCAATAGCTACAGGAATACCTTTTTCAAATTCAAGTTCTATGTAAGTCGGTGTATCGGGAGCTTTTTCAGGAGAAACACTCATCATAAGTATTCTGTCCAGATTAGGCTCGTTCCAGGGATCTTCAAGATCCTGACCCTCGTGTGAGAGGTGCCAGAGGTTTCTGTCCATAGAATAGTTGTTTTCTTTTGTTACGGGAACAGGAATGTTTCTTGCTTCCGCATAATCTATTTCATCATCTCTGGATTTAATATCCCAGATTCTCCAGGGAGCTATGATTTTCATTTCGGGTGCCAGAGCTTTGATTGTAAGCTCAAAACGTACCTGGTCGTTACCTTTTCCTGTTGCACCGTGACAAATTGCTACCGCACCTTCTTCTTTTGCGATTTCAACCAGTCTTTTTGCTATGCAGGGACGTGCATGGGATGTACCCAGCAGATATTTACCTTCATATACAGCCTGTGCTTTGAGTGTAGGCCATATAAAATCTGTAACATACTCCTCACGGAGATCTTCAATATACAATTTAGAAGCACCGGTCTTAAGAGCTTTTTCTTCCAGACCGTCTGTTTCCTTACCCTGACCTACATCACCGCATACTGCGATTACTTCATAATCATAGTTCTCCTTAAGCCACGGAATAATGATTGATGTGTCAAGTCCGCCGGAATATGCTAATATAACTTTTTCTTTTGCCACTTGAAATTCCTCCTTTTTTGTGTTAAAATAATTATATCAGATTTTTTAATATAATGCAATACCTTTTTTATACAAATTTTTATTCACAATAATCATTTTTTATGTATAAATATACAAATTTAAGTGAAAGGACTGTATTTTTATGAGAATTTTAGGAATTGACCCCGGTATCGCCATTGTGGGATACGGAATAATCGAATACACCGGAAATCGGTTTAAAGTAATAGATTTCGGCAGTATTCAGACCAAAGCGGGTACACCGCTGACCGAAAGACTGCAGATTATATATACCGAGCTTCGTCAGCTTATATATACACACAAGCCTGACTGTATGGCTATTGAAGAATTATTTTTCAACAACAACGCCAAAACAGCTATCACCGTTGCTCAGGCACGAGGTGTACTTATTCTCGGCGGTGTAAACGAAGGGCTGAAAATTGCCGAATACACACCGCTTCAGGTAAAACAGGCTGTTACAGGATACGGACGGGCTGATAAAAATCAGGTACAGCAGATGACAAAAGCTCTGCTCGGTCTTGATAAAGTACCAAAACCCGACGATACTGCAGATGCTCTTGCTATTGCTATCTGTCACGCTCACTCAGCCGGATAGGGTATTCCGAAATGCTCATAGGCAGATTTTGTAACAACTCTGCCCCTCGGTGTACGGTTTAAAAAACCGAGCTGCAGCAGATACGGTTCATACACATCTTCTATTGTTGTAGGTTCTTCACCTATGGTAGCTGCCAGCGTATCAAGTCCTACGGGTCCCCCGCCGAAATGCTGTATTATTGCCATTATCATACGGCGGTCAACACCATCAAGACCCAGTTTATCAATTTCAAGCATATTAAGTGCCATATCTGCCATTTCGGCAGTTGCCCTGCCGTCGCCTTTTATCTGAGCTACGTCACGGACACGTTTTATAAGGCGGTTTGCTATTCTCGGCGTTCCTCTTGAGCGTTTCGCTATTTCAACAGCACCGCTGTCATCTATATCAACGCCGAGTATTCTTGCAGAACGCATTACTATCTGTTTTAACTCCTCCACCGAATACATTTCAAGTCGCATAATCATACCGAATCTGTCACGCAGCGGTGAGGTAAGCTGACCTGCTCTGGTGGTAGCACCGATAAGTGTAAATGGCTGTAAATCAAGTCTTATGGAACGGGCACTCGGTCCTTTTCCTATGATTATATCAAGTGCATAATCTTCCATTGCCGGATAAAGCACTTCCTCAACACTGCGGCTGAGTCTGTGTATTTCATCTACAAATAAAATATCGTGTGGGGAAAGATTTGTCAGTATAGCTGCCAGATCGCCCGGTTTTTCGATTGCCGGTCCCGATGTCACGCGGATATTTACATTCATTTCCGATGCTATAATTCCCGCCAGCGTTGTTTTTCCAAGTCCCGGCGGTCCGTAAAGCAATACGTGGTCAAGTGATTCCCGTCTTTGTTTTGCCGCTTCAATAAACACTGACAGATTTTCTTTTACTTTTTCCTGTCCCACATATTCTCCCAAAGTTTTCGGACGGAGCGAATATTCTATATCCTCGTCCTCATTTATAAAGCTTCCCGTAACTGTGCGGGTATCCTCCATCTGTGTCATTCCTTTCTAAGTTTTTTCTTAGCAAAATCAAACCAACATAATATTTCGGAATTTTTCTATAGCTTCTTCTGCAACTCCGCATGATAACAAATGGTTTTTCACTTTTTCCGCTAAGGTATCGCCTTCAAAGCTGTTAATTTTGTCAATAAAAGGCATATATTGTTCTACTGAGTTTCTTGAACGAACGCCCCATATTGATAAAGTGGTGATTTCATATTCATCAACCAGATCATCATAAGACTGTCCGAGAAGTGCACCCGCTAAAAACGCTACCGTACCGGTTCTGTCGGCACCGCCCCAGCAATGAAAATATATCGGATAGTTTTTTTCTTCAGCCAGAAATTCAAAAATTTGTTTTGTGGCATCCGGATTTTCAAACCAGGTGATGTAACCTCTTGTTTGAACATTTATATAATTTTCGTGATACACGTCCTCAACAACTTCTGTTGATCCTCTTAAATCAAGAATTGACTTGATTTTTAAAACCTCTTTCATTGTTTTCATTCCGTCATCAGTTATGTTTAAATGCGGATGCATTTCACTTCCGCGATAAAGCAGCCCCTGACGTATTCTTCTGCCGTCTACCGTCTGTCTGCCGCCGAAATCACGCACATTGGTTATTCCTCCAACCGTTATAAAACGCGGATATTTATCTGCTGTATAAAAACAGAATGTATCGGAAATCTCATCTCCGCAGACTACTCTCCAGAAATATTTCGTGTTGCATTTAAAATTTGCTATATCACAGCAGTTATTTCCTGTTTGAGAATAATATTCACCAAAATCTTCGCTTTCAGATATCTGAACCGTACTTTCGCCCACAGCTTCCCACTCAAATCTTACCTCTTTTGCTAAACTGCAATCCTGGTCAGCCTGTACTTTCAAATCCAGATAATCAAAGTTCTCTATACTAATCTGACTGCGGTCGGATTCAAGAAACTTAATCTGTTCTTCTGTTAACAAATCAATTTTTTCACCGTTTTGCGGATTTTTTAAAACTATCATCTTTCTATCTCCTTCGTATATATACTCAGAACAAATTTTTGAGTGCATTCTTTATAATATCTTCAACACTTTCGCCACCGGCAGCGGCTACTGCTTTTTTAGCATCTTCCGCCCGATATCCAAGTGCTATAAGTGCATCTACGGCTTCGTTTCTGCCGTCTTCTTCAATTATTACAGGCATATCCTCGGCATCGGTTACAGTAAATCCTTTCAGCTTTGTTTTAAGCTCCAGAATAATTCTCTGTGCTATTTTATTACCTATGCCCGGAGCTTTTGTAATTGCCTTTATATCACCCGATGATACCGCCGTTACAAGCTGCGCAGGTGTCATAGCTGACAGTATTCCAACTGCCGCTTTCGGTCCTACTCCCGATACGGAAATGAGTATTTCAAACATAGACAGACTTTCTGTTGATGTAAAACCGTACAAATCCATTATACCTTCACGCAGGTACATATAGGTATATACCTTTACCTCGTCACCGGTTTTAAGTCTTGAACTTTCGGAAAAGGGCATATAAACCTTAAACCCGACTCCACCGGTCTCAATTACGGCAAAATCAGCTCCCGCGCTGTCTAAAATACCTTTTATGTAAGCAAACATATTATCATCCTTTCAATGCCTGTCCGATTACGCAGGCTATCTCAAACGCCGTCTGCGATGCTCTGAGTATTGTTACCTCCTGCATCTGAGCCTTTTTAACCGTTGGCTCTTCCACAACTATATCTTCAGGAACAATAACACAGGCACAGTCAGCAAGTGACGATACTGCAACTACATTTATATTTGTCTGCACCGTTATCCACGCATCGCCTTCTTTTGCCTTTGCCATTACATAGCTGAGCATATCGCATATATAGCAGTCTTTTATTTCGCGGTCCATATCACCGGTGCTTACCGGTGTCATATTCATTTTTTCGCAAAGCTCCCGTACTTTCATATATTTCATTCCTTTCATTTTATATTATATAACATTTTTCCAAAAAAATCAACGTATAATTTAAAGAGGTGATAAAAAATTGAACAAAAGTGCAGATTTCAGAAACAAAGAGGTTATAAGTTTAGCTGACGGCAAGCGTCTCGGTTTTGTGAGTGATGTGGATATTAACTTTGAAAACGGCACTATTGATGCTATAATAGTTCCCGGTCCGTCCGGTATTTTAAATTTTTTCTCCGGCGGTATGAATGATTATGTCATACCCTGGAATCAGATTAAAACTGTAGGAAAAGATATTATTCTGGTGGATTATGTCCTGCCGGCAGACAGCAAACGTAAATGAATATATATTTATTTTCCCGTTTTATTTTTTACGTCAATACGCTGAACGCCCCATACTCCGATAATAATCATAACTGTTGAAACAGCTGCCCAGATAGTAAATTTTTCTTTTAAAAACAGCGTTCCTGCAACAACCGATACAACTGTTGTTATGTTTGAAAAAGCCGTTGTTTTCGCTACGGGCAAATGATTACTCGCAAAATTAAGCAGAAAAAATGCCACAACCGATGATATTATACCGAGATATAAAAGCGATAAGGTATAGGGTATTGATTTAAACGGGGTTATAATATCTATCGGCGAATGTATGTTTTCCAAAAATGCTATTATAACAAACGAAACCATTCCAACCAGCGTCATAATATATGTACGTTCAAATGCAGTAAATTCATTTGCAAGCTTACGTGTTGTAATCACATAAGCCGCAGATGAAACTACTGCTCCCAGCAAAAACAGCACTCCGAGAAGGCTAACTGTTCCTTCGCTGTTTCCCGCAAAAGACATAATTACAACACCACAAACAGTAAGACCGGTAAACAAAAACTGAAGCGGTGACGGTATTTCGCCTAAAACAAACATTCCGCCTACCATTGATACAAGAGGTATAAGTGCAATCATTACTGCCGAAAATCCGCTTGTAGTAAGCTTTATACCGTAGGTTTCAAATATAAAATAAAGTACCGGCTGAAATAGCGACATAATAATTACTTTTATGGTAT
>JAZOTK010000043.1:0-13976 GCA_045657605.1 Clostridia bacterium | reverse complement strand
TATTGTCTTCCTAAGACCGCTTGGCCTCCGACTTCACCGTAAATTACGATATATTCTTTATCTTCTTCCGCGCCGAGCATTGTAACCGCTTCCTGATGTTCTTCCTCGCAGATATTTACGGGAAGCTCAAACTGAACAAATCCTGTTTCATATCCCGCCTCTGCCCAGAGGGTATCTTCCGTCTGAACAAATGAAATATCAAGTGTTACGCCCAGCATACATTTTTCGGGCAGAGTATATCCCAGATTATACGTATATGAGCTGTGCGGTTTAATATTAAGTCCCGTTATTCTGCCTTGCGCAGTAGTTTTCCCGTCGCATACGATTTTCCAGAGCATATCAAATTTCTTTGCATCCGTAAAATCAAATTTATTAAATACTCTGATTTTACCACATTCAAGGTCAACCGCTTCTGCACCGAGCTGTTTATAAATTTCTTTAGCTTCTTTAAGTGCGGTGGAAGGCGTTCTGTCGGGGAAGGTCAGCCCGTCCGCGCAGAAGTTTCCATCGTGCGGGAATTCGTCGAAATCACCGCCGTAGGCATAATAATCCCTGCCTGTTTCGTCCGACAGCTTAACACCGTGGTCAGCCCATTCCCAGATGCAACCGCCGATAAGACGGGGGTATTTTTCAACCAAATCCCAATATTCCTTAAATCCGCCGGGTCCTATTCCCATAGCGTGAACATATTCGCACATAAAATAGGGGCGTTTATCCTTATGTCTGTTAATTCCTTCTTTTTTCACATTATCATAATGTGGATACATATAACTTACCACATCAACTTCCTGCGGATTTCCTGCCAGATTTGCGCCTTCATAATGCACAAGTCTTGATGTATCACGTGATTTTATCCACTTGCTCATTGCAATATGATTATCGCCGTAATCGCTTTCATTTCCCAGCGACCAGAAAATTATACAGGGATTATTTTTATCTCTCTCCACCATTCTTTCGGCACGCTCCACAAAAGCCGCCTTCCAGTCGGGATGTTGTGACGGTCTGTCAGGTTTAAACGGCGAGTATGAGCCTTTTTCTATTCCATTTAAATATGCGAAAAATCCGTGAGTCTCTATATCTGTTTCATCTACCACATAAAATCCGTATCTGTTGCAAAGCTTCAAAAACTCCGGTGTGTTGGGGTAATGCGATGTACGGATAGTATTTATATTATGTTTTTTCATTAACTTCAAATCTTTTATAATGTGCTCCAGCGGTGTACAGTGACCCAGCTGAGGGTGTGTATCGTGACGGTTTACACCTCTGAGCTTTACGGCAGTGCCGTTGATGAGAAGTGCAGAATTTTCCGCGACCTCAATCTTTATAAATCCCACATCAAACGGAATAACCTCGTCTCCGCAAAGTAGCAGAAGCTTATATAATTCCGGCGATTCGGCGTTCCATTTTATTGCATTTTCAACTTCAAAAGAAACCTTCCCGTTGCAAGCCACTTCCTCGCCTGCAAGACTTCCGTCCGGAGCATACAGCCTTGCCGTAACATCTGCTCCGCCACATATTTCAATATTTACCATGCCGTTTTTATATCCGCTGCCCAGCTCCGGTTTTATAAATACGTCTCTGATATGGTTTTTATCTCTTGCAAGCAGATAAACATCACGGAATATACCCGAAAGCCGGTAGAAATCCTGGTCTTCTATATAGCTTGCCGTACAGAATTTAAGCACCTTTACGGTAATAAAGTTTTCGCCTTCATTCAGATATTTTGTAATATTAAATTCAGAAGGAAGATGCGACCCTTCGCTGTAGCCCGCTTCAATGCCGTTTATGTACAGATAAAAACAGGAATTTACCCCTTCAAAATTTATATATACTTCTTTTCCGTCCCAGCTCTCAGGCATAACAAACGCTCTCTGATATACGCCTGTAGGATTATCATTCGGAACACAGGGAAGCTCTACGGGAAAAGGATAATTTATATTTGTATAATGCGGAATATCATACCCGTACATCTGCCAGTTTGACGGCACGGGAATTTCTTTCCAGTCATAATCATAATTCGCCGGCTCTGCAATATCCTCCGGTACGTCAATAAATCTGTCAAAATATATAAAATTCCAGTTACCATTTAAAAGCTTATAATACGGAGATTTGTTTTTTATATCACACATCGCCTGCTTTTCGGTTGCATACGGGATATAATAACTCCTCGGCTTTTCCCTTCCGACCTGAAGAATATCCGTATCCTGCCATTCATATAAATTTGTCATAACCCTGTCTCCTTGATTTTTATTTATACTTATATTATACACTATTTTTTTTAAAAATCAAGGTTTTTTTCGCCCCTGCAAAAAATAAAATAATATTTTTCCATATTTTTACAAATTATTTATATCTCAATATGGTAAAATATGGTATATAGTTTAACCGAAAGGATTGCAAAAGATATGAAAACAATTGAACCGATTACCTACAAACGACTAAGCAGTACCGAAACCGACCGCGACCGTATAATGGCTCTTATAAGAAGTCCCGGTATGGTAGCGGCGATAATAGGACTTCTCATATCAAGAGGCAGCATTGCCGGCTGTATGTCTCCTCTCGGTATGGCGTGGTGTGCCGCTGTCAGCAGTCTCCCCTGCGGATTTCTGGTTTTCATCGGCTGTACCGTGGGCTTCTGTTTTTCAAATATGGGGTTTATGCGTCTTAAATACATAGCCGCTGTCGGTATTTTCGGATTAATACACCGATACTGCGGTACTAAAATTTCCGAAAACCGCGGATATGCCGCCGCAGCTATGTGCGGGGCTAATATTTTATGTTCTGCGATAGCTGTGT
This sequence comes from Clostridia bacterium, assembly GCA_045657605.1. Lineage (GTDB taxonomy): Bacteria > Bacillota > Clostridia > RUG12999 > RUG12999 > JAZOTK01. Next base: position 11,180 of record JAZOTK010000043.1, on the reverse strand, counting down.
GTATTCGTGGGTTTTTATATTACGATATGGCTATAGCACTTTTTGAATGTGCAACTCTCTGGGCAGTAAGTATAATATTTTCAAAATGCGAGCCACCGCTCCGCAGGCGGGGACAGATTATCACCGAAGAAGAAAGTATTGCCGTTGCTATTATGGCAGGCTCGGCTGTAGCGGGACTTCAGGGTATAAATATTTTCGGTATAAAGCCTGCCAACGTGCTCAGTATGTACATAATCCTTTTCACCGCATTTAAAGGCGGGATAGGCATTTCAGGTGCCGTAGGTGCGGCACTTGGAATTATAAGCGCCATGTCGCAGGGAGATGCTCCCGCGCTGACCGGTGTTTATGCTTTTGTGGGACTTACGGCAGGTATTATGAATATGTTCGGTAAAGGTGGCGTACTTGCCGCCGCAATATGTGCAAATGCCGTATTTTCCGCATATTACAGTTCTTCCGTGATTGTGCTGATTAATATATTTGAAATTATTATTGCCGGTATAGGCTTTTATCTGACACCCGAAAATCTGCTTAAATATATAGAAAAGTATTCTATAAAATCACCTGCTTATAACCCCGCCGAAGGGCGTGAGCTTCACCGCCGTATAAAAACCTCCGAAGCTTTTGACGGGATACGGCACGCTCTTGCCGGAATGTCGCGTGCTTTTTCCTCTAAAGCCGAAAAGCCTGACCAGCGCGAGAAAATTGCCGTTATCTGTGAGCGTACCGCTTCAAGGGTATGCGGCAGATGCAGTCTGTCACGGTATTGCCGGAGCAGAAACGCAAAAAACACGTCTACTATGTTTTCGTCTATAACGGAGCTTATGGTTCGGGGCAGACCCGAAGAAATACCCGCCGCCGTGTCCGGCAGATGTGTTCGGAGCGAACAGCTTGCCTCTGTCGCCACCGAGCTGTACAGCGTATACAGACGCGAGAATATAATAGAGCGTCGTGCGGAGGAATATACCGCCTGTGCTGTCCGTCAGTGGCATAAGCTTATGGACAGGGCAGAGGCTCTGGGTCATACCGCCGAAAACAGCGTGCCCGAGTGTGATGGGTTTGGAGAACGTATCGTACGGGCACTTGCGGCAAAAGGGACACAAAATCCCGTATGCAACGTCTCCCGAAACGGTCTCGGACTTTATGAGGTATCGGTAAAAACCCCGCAGGCGGTTATGTTTGATTTAAGCGACCCTATAGAAAATATCCTCGGTCGGAGAATGACTGTACGTAGTGAAAAAAAGACAGATAACGGATATATAACCGTACTCTGCGAGGATACCACCTTTGATTATGATATTGCCATAGTCACTATGGACAAACCTGATACTGATATTTCAGGCGACAGCGGACGGTATTTTGTAACCGGCGAGGGTGTTTTATACTGCTGTATTTCTGACGGAATGGGAAGCGGCAGAGAAGCGGCGGGAGAAAGTGGTACCGTTCTTGATATTTTCCATGACCTGACCGAAGGCGGCTTTTCTCTTCCCGACACAGCGCAGATTATTAATACCGGACTTATAAACCGCAGCGGCGGCGACCGATGTGCTACTCTTGACTGTCTGAGTATAAATCTGTATAACGGCAAGGTGAGTATGCTGAAATCCGGCGGTGTAGCTACCGTAGTCAAAACCGAAGATGATACCGCTGTTTTCCGTACACCTTCAATGCCTCTGGGCATTCTCGAAAATGCCGATATACAGGAAAGCTATTTTGCCGTATCAGATGAAACATATTTTGTTATGATGACAGACGGCGTTCCCGATAACAGCGGTGACCGCAGCTACGGCGAGGATTTTATCAAAAATATTGTAAGTGCCGGCGGTGATATTTCCGCAAAAGAAATGGCAGAAAACGTAATTATGTCCGCTATTACCACAGGCAGACCGAAAGACGATATGATGGTCATGGCGGTAAGAATATTTCCAAAAACAGGTATATAAGCAAAAAATTACGGAAATGATAATTACGAACTAAATTTAAGAGGTGATTGATATAACATACGGAAAAATGCCTAAAAAAAACACCGACATAGTGCGTCAGGCACAGGATATAATCGACAGCTATGTACGTTCAAGCGTAAAAGAAAAAAACAAATCCGACCGTAATTTTGTGGATTTGTTTCTGTGGTTTGCCGCAGGTGCATTATCAGCACTCACTTTATTATTATATTTTATGCTTTAGTTTATACTTCAGCAAAAAAACCTCCTGCACCTTGCAGGAGGTTTTTTATGTATTATCTGTTGCCTTTAAGCCATTCGGGGATTTCAAGACCGTCAGCTGCGGCATCGCCGTTATTCTGCTGAGGAGCTGAATATACCTGAGTTTCCGAAGGATTTTGCACCTTAGGTCTGTACGAGGTAGTTCCCGGCATTTTATTTGCATAGGTTTCGATAAAATCATTTACATTTTCATTGTATGAACCTTTTCTGTCAGTACGGGTAAAAGGATTTTCAAAAATCTCTGTTCTCTGCGGAACAGGTTTCTGTACCGGTTCAGGTTTTACTTCCGGTTTAAATGTTATACCTTCGTTATCATCTTTGTCAAAGCCCGTTGCTATAATAGTTACTACAATTTCATCGTCAAGATTTTTATCTGTTGCTATACCGTAAATAAACTTAGCATCTTCGTCAATACAGTTCTGAACGATTTCTGCTACCTGCGCAGTATCAAACAATGTCAGTCCTTCGCCGCCTGTAATATTAAGCAATACGCCTTTAGCGCCATCTACTTTAGTTTCAAGAAGCGGGCTGTTCATAGCCATCTGAACTGCGGCTTCTGCTTTATCGTCACCCTTTGCACGGCCTATACCCATATGAGCCAGTCCACCGTCGCGCATTACTGTCGTAACATCGGCAAAGTCAAGGTTAATGCTGTCGCCGTCACCTTCAAATCTTATTACCTCAGAGATACCCTGTATACCCTGTCTTAAAATATCGTCAGCCATTCTGAACGCATTGTTTACCGTTGTATTTTTGTCTGCTATCATAAGCAGTCTGTCGTTAGGTATAATTACAAGCGTATCAACGTTTTCACGAAGTTCAGCAATACCTGCTTCCGCCTGTCTTGTTCTTACTCTGCCTTCAATTGTGAAAGGTTTTGTAACAACACCGATTGTAAGTATACCCATTTCTTTTGCAATAGCCGCTACAATAGGTGCCGCACCTGTACCGGTACCGCCGCCCATACCTGCTGTTACAAATACTAAATCCGCACCGCGGATTGCCTGTGCAATTTCTTCACGGCTTTCTTCAGCCGCTTTTCTTCCTATTTCAGGTTTTGCGCCTGCTCCCAGCCCTTTTGTCAGCTTTTCGCCGAGCTGTATTTTCTGGGTTGCTTTTGAATTTTTAAGTACCTGATAGTCTGTGTTTACGGCTATAAACTCTATTCCTTCAAGTCCGTATTCAATCATTCTGTTTACGGCATTATTTCCTCCGCCGCCTACACCTACTACCTTCATTACAGCTACATTGCTGCTCGGTTTTTCAAACTCCATCATAACACTTGCTTCCTCCTCATATTTATTCTGACCACTGCAAACCGCAGAATATTTACGGTTGCTGCTGTTTTTCACTTTTTTCATCGCCTGAGCTTTTTGCCATTTTTCTTTTCGCGAAGAACATTCGCCTTATGGTTGCGAAATTATTGAATATTCTTGTACCGAACACAATAATTGCCGCAAGACTTATGTCAACATCAATCAGATGTCCTATATACGCCAGCACCATCGCCATAAGTGCATTTGAAAAAAATCCCGTTATAAAGATTTTACTGTCAAAGGTTTTCTGCATATGTGCCAGAAGTGCACCTATACCCGAATCAAGTGCCGCAAGTATTCCTATTGCCACAAATTTGGAATATTCGGCAGGAATTACAAAATTACTCGCCAGCCCGCAGAAAACACCTATTACAAGCCCTAATACAACCCACATAGCTTTACTATCTCCAATTCTTTAATTCTCCTGTTTTGCTTTCACGGTAGTCAGATAATTGAAATTAACCGCACCGCTGTAGGCTTTTATATCTATTCTGTCCATCTTCTGAATTGACACGCCGATTTTCACAGACCGCAATTCATTTACTATACCACCCGTCATATTAAGGGAGTTTTCGAGGGTTACGGGATTTCCAATCGCTTTTATGACAAAAGGTGTACCGCTTTTTACGTTATTCACAAGCAGTACGGGTCCCACACATCTTATTGCGGTAGTGGAAATAACCCTTTCGTCGTTAATTGAAATTGCCTCAGCGCCTGCCGCCAGCAGCTCGTTTACAACCGCCCGCACATCGCTGTCATGTATAATAAAGGTCTCGGGCGATACTACATTACCCGTTATCTTTGCATCCTCCAGCGTAACTGATACTCCCGGTCCGTATACATCTGTAAGCCCGGCAATATTTTCAGCTCTGGCAAGGTCTGCCTCCATTCCTTTATAAGTTGAACCTGTCTGTTCAATAGATTCTCTGTAATTATCTATTGTCGTCTGCATTTGCTGTATCTGTTCCTGCAACGCACCCGTTTTTTCCTTTTCAGCAGTTAACATTTTCTGCAGATCCTCGGTTCTTGCATTGAGACTTTCTTCTGTCGGCCTTGACCTGACACTGTTAAACTGAATGGACATAGCAAATCCGAGTACGGCACACACTCCTAAGATTGACAGTTGTTTTGCGATATTATGCTTGTCCATTGCTTTTTTCCTTTCTTTATTCTATTCTGTATATAACCTTTTCAGGATTTCGCACGTCAAACGTGCCTATTGTAACCTCGGGATTGCTTTCTCTTGCCGCACAGAACGCCGCTACCTTATATTCGGCATTGTCCCTGCCACCGCACATCAGCTTTATCCCGCCTGCAAACTCAGCGGTTACTTCTCCGTTTTCAAGAGTAATTTTTTCACAGTCACCCATTATATTTTTCTGTTTAAAAATTTCTCCGTATAATAATATTATATCAAATTTTTGAGATTCGTCAAGTACTAATTTCTCTCCAAGCAAAATTTTTTCGGAATTTAGTCCAAAAATTACCGGAAAAGTCTTAGGATTGTCATTTATTTCCAGAATTTTCATATTTTTGTCAATGCTGACAAACCCATTTTGTGTATCAAGAGTAAAAAGAACTTCACTCTCGGTAATATTGATATTTAGTTTGTTCGGAAATTTATATTTTATTTCAGCTACCGAAACATAGGGAATTTTTTCTATTTTACGGCAGGTATCATCATATTTTATTTTAAGAAGATGATTTCCCACGCCAAGCTCTGATGCCTGAAGTATCATTTCGGTTTCTACATTGGTGTTTCCCGTTACAAAGATTTCGGTAACGAGAAGTGCCGGCGTATGGAACATTATGGCATAAAGCACGCCGATAATTACAATAAATTTAAGAAAAAACAATATAGGATTTTTCCTTTTTCTGCGTTTTCTGCTGACGTTTGTCCTTCTTTTTGCCATATTGTTTCACTCTCCTTTGTAAATATTTTTGTTTATTCCCTCGGAGTAAACACTGATTTAAAATTGCAGGGCTGCGGTTTCCGGCAATATCCTATTAAATCAGTGTTTACAACGGGGTGGAAAGGATAGGGTACTAATTTTTTCACAGGGTATAAAACATTTTTACTCTGTTCTGATTATATCTCCGCCTACAGCACTTATTTTCTTTTCAAATCCGCTGTAGCCTCTGTCTATATAACAAATATTATCAATACACGTTGTTCCCTCTGCCGCCAGTGCCGCTATTACAAGAGCCGCACCGCCTCTCAAATCGGGTGCCGTAACATCCGTTCCGCAGAGTTTTTTTATTTCTTTTACTGTTGCCGTTTTTCCCGAAACCTCAATATCCGCGCCCATTTTCACAAGCTCTGATACTGTGTTGAAACGGTTTTCAAATATATTTTCCGTTATCCTTCCCTCGCCTTTCATAGTTGTCATCGCCGCCAGAAGCTGCGACTGAGCGTCTGTAGGAAATCCGGGATATGGCATAGTTTCTGTATTTTTCGGCATTGTAAGTCTTTTGCCGCAATTTATGTAAATTTTTGATTTATCGGTTAATATGTCTGCTCCGCAACCGCTAAGAACATCAATCACACTTCCTATATGTTCGCTTATCACATTTTCAAGTACCAGCCTTCCGCCGCAAGCCGCCGCAAGCATCATAAAGGTAGCCGCTTCTATTCTGTCGGGGATTACGCTTCTTTCCACCGAATGTACAAATCCGCAGGGTTCGATGGTAATTACTCTGCTTCCCGCACCGCTTATCCTTGCTCCCATAGCATTGAGGAAATCCTGCAGGTCACATATTTCAGGTTCTCTTGCAGCATTGAGTATTACGGTAGGATTTTTCTGTCGGCAGGCAAGCATCATAATATTTTCTGTTGCCCCTACCGACGGGAATTTAAGAGCGACATTGCCGCCTGTGTATTTTTTCAGTCTGCAGCTTATAAGACTGCCGTTATCGCTGATTTCAACTCCCAGCTTTTTAAATGCATCAAGATGAATATCTATAGGTCTTTTTCCAAGCTCGCAACCGCCGGGATAACTGCACTGTGCTTCTCCGCTACGTGCAAGTATGGCTCCCATAAAAATTACCGACGACCTCATTTTATTCATCAACTGAGGCGGTACGCACAGGGCGTTCATACCCGATGAATTTACCGTGACGGTTCCGTTTTCAAACAAAACCTCACAACCGAGGCTTTTTAAAATTTCTACGGTAAGTCTTACGTCTCTTATATCGGGACAGTTATGTATAACACATTCGCCTGAGGCTATGACAGTTGCGGCAAGTATTGGCAATACGCCGTTTTTGGCACCATCTATCCTGACATCGCCGCCTATTCTGTTTCCGCCTTGTATAATATATTTACCCATTTATTTTACCGCACCTCCAAGCAGCACCCCGCCCGTCAGGCGGTCTATGCCGAAAATCTACTACCATACTATGCCGGAGGCGGCAAAACTGTTAATCTTTTGCGGTAAGTTTAAGAATTTCGCTGTAAATTACGTCTGTTGCATCTGCCCTGCTCATTTTAAGTGCATTTTTCTGCATTTCCTGTAATTTGTCTTTGTTTTCAGTAAGAGAATACAGTGTTTTTTTGAGCAACGCCGGTGACAGCTCGTTTTCACCTATAATCATTGCGGCACCGTTTTTCTCCAGCGCTCTTGCATTGTATTCCTGATGATTATTGGCAACATATGGCGAGGGTATCAGCACCGCTCCCCTGCCTTTGGCACAGATTTCGCCGAGGGTTATCGCCCCTGCTCTTGACACAACTATATCCGCACCGCTCATTGCTTCGTCCATATTGTATATATAAGGCATAATTCTTATATTTTTCGGGATTTCTTTCCCTTTAAGCTCTGCCATTATATCATCGTAATATCTTTTACCTGTTCCCCAGATAATCTCTATATCCTCACCTATATCGGTCACAAGTGCTGTCATGGTATCGTTTATTTTCTTTGCCCCGAGACTTCCGCCGAAAACCAGTACGGTAGGTTTTGTAAGCCCGAGCTTTTCTCTTGCCTGCTCATATCCTGTTTCAAGGATATTTTCTCGCAGCGGATTTCCCGTCAGAATAATCTTATCTTTATTCGGGAAATATTTTATGCTGTCTTCAAAGCTCACACATATTCTGCTGACTGAGCGACTCAGTATTTTCGTTGTCATACCGGGAAAAGCGTTCTGTTCGTGGATAAGAGTGGGTATTTTCATTAATACCGCTGTCTGAACAGCCGGTCCGCTGACATATCCGCCGCAACCGATTACTATATCCGGTTTATATTCTTTGATGATTTTTTTCGTTTTCTCAAGGCCGCGCAATGCCTGCCATACAGTTTTTATATTTTTTGGCGAAAGACTGCGTTTAAATCCTGATACCTTTATTCCTTCAATAGGAAACCCTTCTTTTGGTACAAGTTCAGATTCCATTCCCTTTTCGTTTCCTATAAAAAGAACCTCGCCGCCGTTTGCCGTTATTTTTTTCGCTATTGCAACCGCAGGGTTTATATGTCCTGCCGTGCCACCTGCTGCAAGTATTGCCTTCACAGCCACACTTCCTCTCATTTCATACTGCCTGATTTAAGGTTTTTTGTTTTCCCCTGTCTGGAAATGTTAAGTACTATTCCCATACTCGCTATTGTAATCATTGTTGATGTACCACCTGCGCTGAAGAACGGAAGCGGCATACCCGTAACGGGGAAAATTGATGTTACAACCGCCACGTTTATAAATACCTGTATAAATATCAGCGCTGTTATTCCGACTACAATAAGCGTTCCCATTTTATCGGGAGCTTCCATTGCTATTTTGATACATCTCATAAGAAGCAGGAAAAACAGTATCAGTACTACTGCTGCTCCCACAAATCCGAGTTCCTCACAGATTATGGAATAAATGAAATCGTTATGCGGTTCAGGGATATTAAGGTCTTTCTGAACGCTTTTTCCAAGTCCTTTACCGAACAGACCGCCTGTTCCGATTGCAAAAAGTGACTGTACCGCCTGCCAGCCTGTATCAGCGACATCGTTAAACGGGTTACCGAAGCTCATAAGTCTCTGACGGCTGTATTCGCTGGAGAGCAGAATAATTCCTACCACAACCGCGGCTACAGGACCCAGCGCTATCAGCGGACGCAGATTTGCACCTGCTACCACTACTATTACAAAGCATACCATACCTATCAGCATTGTTGCGCTCTTATGAGGTTGCAGAAGAAGCGGCACAGCAATTGCGAGAATCAGCACCGCATATTTCATCCAGCTTGTTTTTATATTGGCAAGCTGTTTCGGTGTCTGTGCCGAACACACAGAAGCGAACAGCAGAATCCATCCTATTTTTGCAAGCTCTGACGGCTGAAATCCTAAAATCCATCTTCTTGCACCGTAGCGGGCTTCACCGAACAGCGCGGCACCGAGTACGAGCGCCCAGATAATCGCCAGCCCCCACATAAGTATTTTGGGTGCTGTATATATATGATAATCAACTTTTGATACAACAAGCATTGCAACAAATCCTATTACAGCAAAAATCAGCTGTTTTTTCGCTGTCGCCATACTGTCGTCATATTTATAAAGAGATGTCACTGTGCTGGCACTTGCTACCATTATCAGTCCGAAAAGCACCATAATAAAAATAAGTACGATAAGTTCCAGATCCAGATTGCCCTTATATTTGAACGAATCTATTATTTTTCCTGCCAGGCTTTTACGTTTTTTCCTGTGAACCGACTGCATAATGCATCTCCTTTCTTAATTCAACTACTCTTTTTTTCAGGCAATATATCCTATTACACACGCCAGCGCGGTTACTGCCGAAAATGTCAGAACTATTCTGTTTTCGCTCCAGCCGCACATCTCAAAATGATGGTGCAGAGGACTCATTTTAAATACACGTTTTCCTGTCAGTTTAAAAGATGTAACCTGCACGATTACCGACAGGGTTTCAATTACATATACTATACCGGCAATTACCAGATATAAAACCAATCCGCTTTCCACGGCGAGAGCCGCTACCGCACCGCCTAAAAACAGCGAGCCGGTGTCTCCCATAAATATTTTTGCCGGGTGTTTGTTAAACAGCAGAAATCCGAATATCGCCGCCGCACAGGCAGATGCAAATACTGCCGAATCTTCATTTCCCATACGAAGCGATACAGCAACGAAAAACAGCATTACAACAATCGTCACCGATGAGGCAAGTCCGTCTACCCCGTCTGTAAGATTTACTGCGTTTACCGTTCCTATTATAACTATTACGCAGAGAGGGAGATACCATATTCCCATGTCAAACACTATATCCGTAAACGGAATTTTTATTACAGTCGCCATAAGACCGTTTGAATACAGAAGATATACGAATATAACCGAAGCTGCTATCTGCATTACCAGCTTTTGTATTTCCGTAAGCCCGAGGTTTCTTTTCTTTACAACCTTGATATAATCATCTACAAAACCTATTATACCAAATGCCAACGACAGATACAGAAGCATTATTCCTTTAAGCGAATGATGCAGCATTGCAATTCCTGAGATAACGACTCCCAGTATAAATATAACACCGCCCATTGTAGGCGTTCCTGATTTACTGCTGTGCCAGGAAGGCCCTTCCTCTCTTATTTCCTGTCCGAATTTCAGTTTGTGAAGGACGGGAATGGCAAGCGGCGCTACTATTACCGCCACTAAAAATGCAATTACTGCCGCTGTCGAGTAACTCATAAATCTTATCCTTTCTTTCTGTAGTAACGTAATTTCAGTTAATACCGCCATTTATTTCTCTGGCGTATTCTTTTACGATTTCTTCCTCGCTGAAGGGGATTTTTCCTTCCTTCATTATCTGATATGTTTCATGACCTTTTCCTGCCAGAAGCACTATATCATTTTCTTCTGCGATGCCAAGAGCATATATTATCGCTTCACGTCTGTCTGTGATTTTTTTATACGGAATGCTTATACCACCGCATACCGCCTCTATTATATCCTCAGGCTCTTCACTTGCCGGATTATCGCTTGTTACTACCGCAAAATCCGCATACCTGCTTACCATACTGCCCATTTCCGGTCGTTTTGTTTTATCCCTGTCGCCGGGTGCACCGAATACCGTAATAATTCTGCCTCTGCAATATTCTTTTATCGTCGTAAGTATATTGTAAAGTCCGTCAGGTGTGTGAGCATAATCTATCATAACCTTATACGGCAGATTTACCGGAAGAACCTGACTTCTTCCCTTTGCTCCCTTTGCCAGAATCAAAGCTTTTGTTACAGTTTCTTCATCAATTCCCAGTTTAAGACAAGCCGCAACAGCCGCCAGGGTATTATATACCGAAAATCTGCCCGGAAGCATAGCTTTTATTGTCATATCACCCATATCGTAGATTATTCCTTTATCGGAAAGCCTTATATTTTCAGCTTTATAATCAGAATCTTCATCTATGGAATAAGTCATCTTATTTTCTATATTTTCCGCGATTCTTCTGCCATAGCTGTCATCGGTATTTATTATGGAAATACTGCTGTTTTCAAACAGCTTTGCTTTTACATTCATATAATTTTCCATATCACCGTGCAAATCCAGATGCTCGTGAGTCAGGTTGGTGAATATACCTATATCAAACTTTATGCCGTGTACCCGCATCAGTTCTATTGAATGGGAAGAAACTTCCATAATACAGTATTTCACGCCCGCCTCC
>JAZOTK010000042.1:0-3051 GCA_045657605.1 Clostridia bacterium | reverse complement strand
TGCGGAATGTATGATGGGTCCGGAGAATTTGCTGTTACTGTCGGAGTGCCTGCTAAAAGTGGTGTTGGGGGAGGAATAATGGCGATTGTTCCAAACAGAATGGGGATAGGACTATATTCACCCGCGCTGGACAGCAAAGGAAACAGCTGTGCAGGAATTAAGGCGTTAGAACTGCTCAGCAAGGAACTTGAACTTAGTATTTTTTAAAATAAGGTATGACATTAATTGTTCGGAAGGATAAATGTATATGAAAAAACTTCTTATTATAGTAGATATGCAAAATGATTTTATAGACGGAGCTCTGGGAACAGCAGAGGCTGTAGCTATTGTGGAAAAGACTGCACAGAAGATTGCAGAATTTGATGGCGAAATCATAGCAACGCTTGATACGCATTTTGATAATTATGCGGAAACCGCTGAAGGAAAAAATCTGCCTGTGCCACATTGTATAAAAGGCACAAAAGGGTGGGAGATAAATTCGGAAATAAAAACCGCACTTGAGAAAAAAGGATATACCGCAATAGAAAAAATAACCTTTGGCTCGGTGGATTTACCGGATATGATAAAAGGAAAATATGACAGTATTGAAATGGCAGGGCTTTGTACGGATATTTGCGTAGTATCAAATGCACTTCTGCTTAAAGCGAATTTCCCGGAAATGCCAATAACAGTAGACTCATCCTGCTGTGCGGGTGTAACGGTGGAAAAACATAAAGCCGCGCTTGAAACCATGAGGTCGTGTCAGATTAATATAATATAATGGATACTTAAAAGTGACGGACTGCATACCGGAAACTTGAAAAAATTATAAAAAATTAAAAATTTTACTTGACAAACAGGCTAAGATGTGCTATAATTGTTAATGTTGTTTTCAGCAACATCTGGAGAGGTGGCTGAGTTGGTTGAAGGCGCACGATTGGAAATCGTGTAACGGCTAATACCCGTTCGAGGGTTCGAATCCCTCTCTCTCCGCCAGAAAAAAGCACTTCTTAGGAAGTGCTTTTTTCAGTTAAAGCCGTCTTTGCAGACGGAAGAAATCCACTACGTGGATGAAATCTGCTGACGCAGATGAAATCGCTTGCGGCGGATAAAAGACGGATTTAATTTCACCAAAGCCGCAAGGCTTTGATTTCATCCAAAACTTGTTTTGGATTTCACCGTGTGCGTATGCTCGTGATTTCCTCGTTTTTAAAGCGGGGATTTTTACATATATAATGGGGGTGAGCGGAAATGAAAATATATATTGAAGGTCATAATATAGAGCAACCCGTATTTGAAATCGTAAGAGCTATGACGGGTGAAAAAGCTGATATTACCGATAAAAAAGAAGAAGCTGACGTAATAAGCACATTTGCGGAAAATTCGGTTTTTACCGAAATAATTCATAACGGAAAAAGCTTTATTGATAAAAGAGAAATTACCTTTTTTGACGGCAGAGATGAAAAACAGGCACTTACGGATACGCTGAAAAAATCGTATTATGAAACAGCCGTAAAAATATATGGGAAAAAACTGCCATGGGGTTTTATGACAGGCATACGTCCTACATCTATTGCGAAAAATTACAGCGACCCCGCAAAGCTCAGCCGGGATTTTCTTGTAGACGAAGATAAAGCAAGACTTGCGGTTGAGGTTAAGAATAATACGCTGACAGCTGACAGCGACAGTCTCGGAGTATATATAGGAATACCGTTTTGCCCCACAAGATGTCTGTACTGCTCTTTTGTATCATTACCAATGAATAAACAGAAACAGTACGTACAGCCTTATGTTGACTGCCTGTGTGAGGAAATAAAGTATACGGGAAGAAAAATCAGAGAAAGCGGTAGGAAAGTAAATTCTGTATATATAGGCGGCGGAACACCGACGTCGGTATCTGAACCGCAGCTTGAGCAGATAATTGAAGCGGTAAAACTGTATATACCGGATTATTTTAATGAATTTACTGTAGAAGCCGGCAGACCCGATACCGTGACCCGCGAAAAACTCAGAATAATGAAAGAAGGCGGTGTCACAAGAATCAGCATAAATCCACAAACTTTAAACGATGAAGTTTTGAAAAAAATAGGCAGATGCCACGATGAAAAAATGTTCCTTGAAGCCTTTGAAATGTCACGTGATGCAGGATTTGACAATATTAACACCGATGTTATTGCAGGACTTCCGGGTGAAACCTACGAAATGTTCAGAAATTCGATGGAGAAACTGATAAAGCTGGAGCCTGAATCGGTAACGGTGCATACTATGTGTGTAAAACGTGCCGCAACACTGACAAAAGAAGATGTTTCCACAAGCCATGCGGCAGATATGGTAGCATTTTCTCATAAAATCCTCAAAGATACGGGCTACATACCGTATTATATGTACAGACAAAAGGACAGCATAGATAATCTCGAAAACACAGGTTATTGTAAAAAAGGCTTTGAGAGTGTGTATAATGTATTTATGATGGAAGATCAGGGAAGTGTAGTCGGAATAGGTGCAGGTAGTAGCAGTAAAGCAGTTTTTCACGATACACACAGAATAGAGAGGGTATTTAATTTAAAAGACGCCCACGAATATATCAAAAGCTTTGAAACAATTATAAACAGGAAAGATAAGTATTTTGACATTTTGCCGAAATAATAATGAATGTGCGAGGGTTCGAGCCCCTGGGAAGAAAAAAACTGCCTCAAGTCAGTGAAAATCACCAAGTGAGACAGTCTTTTGGAGCTGGTAATGGGACAAAGGCTGACGCCTTTATTGCTTGCCGACCGCTCCGCACTGCTCGCGGTACCCGTCTGCGCACCTGAAAGCTGAAAAACTTGCCGCCGGCAACTTTTTCTAAACGCTTTCAGCCCTCTCAGGGTTCGAGTCCCTGGGAAGAAAAAAACTGCCTCAAGTCAGTGAAAATCACCAAGTGAGACAGTCTTTTGGAGCTGGTAATGGGACTCGAACCCGCGACCTGCTCATTACGAATGAGCTGCTCTACCAACTGAGCTATACCAGCAAAATTAAGCAACGTATATATTATACTACAAAAACAGCTGTTTGTCAAATGTTTTTTCGAAA
>JAZOTK010000041.1:0-25034 GCA_045657605.1 Clostridia bacterium | reverse complement strand
TCTTTTCCACAATAGCTACAGCCTCTGCTGTTCCCAGAGCTCCGTCTATAAAATCATTTTGCATATCTACTATAATAAGAAGTTTTTTCATATACATTTCTCCTTCCGAACAATTAATGTCATACCTTATTTTAAAAAATACTAAGTTCAAGTTCCTTGCTGAGCAGTTCTAACGCCTTAATTCCTGCACAGCTGTTTCCTTTGCTGTCCAGTGCAGGCGAATATAGTCCTATCCCCATTCTGTTTGGAACAATCGCCATTATTCCTCCCCCAACACCACTTTTAGCAGGCACTCCGACAGTAACAGCAAATTCTCCGGACCCGTCATACATTCCGCAGGTCATTAATACCGCATTAATATATGTTGCATATTTTTTATCAAATATCTGTTCGCCTGTAAAGGAGTCCTTACCCTTACCTGCAAAAACAAAAGCCATCCTTGCCAAATCATTGCTTGTAACTTTAATAGAACAGGCACGAAAATAACAATCAAGCACTTGCTCAGCATCTTCGTTTATAATACCATAAGCCTTAAGCATAAATGTGAGTGCTCTGTTTTTATTACCCGTAGCCTTTTCAGAAAGATAAACGTCTTCATCAATGTCAATATTGGGATTTCCGGCAATTGTACGGGTTAAATCCAATAATCTTTTAAATCTATGCTGATATGTTTCTCCGTCTATGAGTGTACAAAGTGCTATCGCCCCCGCATTTATCATAGGATTTATATGTTCACTCTTCAACGCCTGATCGCTGTAATTGAATGCATCAAAAGGTTTTCCGGTTGCTTCAACCCCAACAAGACTGCGAACAGTTTCCTCACCTTTATCCATAAGCGCTCTGAGCAAAATCATAGTTTTTGCAATGCTTTGCATAGTAAACGTCTTATTATAATCTCCGACACCTGTTATACCGCCCTCGCATGACATTATGCTGATACCAAACTCATTTTTATCTACTTTGGCAAGCTCGGGAATATATGTCGCAACTTTGCCGTTTTGTATATACTTATAACACTCATTCATTGTTTTTTGTAATAATTTTTTCATATATACTCTCTCCATTTCAACATATCCATTTTGCAGATGTGTCTAAACTCAACTTAATTTTATCATATTTCCCTTATTATGTCAATAAAAATGTAATGCAGATTATCTTTTCTGAAATTAAAAAACAATGATTTTACCCCATAAATTGCCGTTTTTTAAAAAAAATTAAAAAAAAATTAAAAAAATTTCAAAAAAGGCTTTATTATTTATGAAATTTATGGTATACTATAATTGTATAACTTTGTTTGAGATAACATTTTTAATGTTTTTCAATATATTGACCGGTTTTTTAAATTTTAACGGAGGTGTATTTTTTTGGCTCGCAAACCAAAAGTAAAGTTCGTAGCGTTGGGCGGGTTAGGCGAAATCGGAAAGAATATGTACGTATATGAATGCGGTCACGATATAATTATTGTTGACAGCGGTCTCGCCTTTCCTGATGATGAGATGCTCGGTGTTGATCTTGTAATACCCGACATTACGTATCTGGAAAAAAATAAGGAGAGGGTAAAAGCGGTTGTTCTGACTCACGGTCATGAGGACCACATTGGTGGACTCCCCTACCTTCTCAAGGAGCTTAATGTACCTGTGTACGGAACCAGACTGACTTTAGGGCTTGTTGAATGCAAGCTTAAAGAGCACGGTCTGCTTAGCAAGGTACGGCTTCACAAGGTGAAACAGGGTGATATGGTTAAAATCGGAAGTAACTTTGTCGTTGAGTTTATACATTCAAATCACAGTATAGCCGATGCAGTTATTCTTGCCATTCACACACCCGAAGGTGTTATTATTCATACGGGAGATTTTAAAATCGACTGTACTCCCATTGCAGGTCCCATGATTGACCTCGGCAGACTGGGAGAGCTTGGAAACAGCGGTGTTCTTGCACTACTTTCGGACAGCACAAACGTAGAGCGCCGTGGTTATACTATGTCCGAGAGAAAAGTCGGCGAAACCTTTGATGAAATTTTCGCACAGCATACAACTCAGCGAATTATTGTAGCTACCTTTGCTTCAAATATTCACAGAGTTCAACAGCTTATCAATTCAGCTGTAAAATACGGCAGAAAAATAGCTGTATCGGGTAGGAGTATGGAAAATATCGTAGATGTTGCAACTACACTCGGATATATGGATATTCCCCCGAAAACGCTTATTCCGCTTGAGGATATAAACAAATACAAACCCCATCAGGTGGTTTTATGTACAACAGGAAGTCAGGGTGAGCCTATGAGTGCTCTGTCAAGAATGGCTTTCTCAGGTCACAAAAAAGTAGAGATAACACGCGGAGATTTAGTTGTTATCAGCGCAAATCCCATTCCCGGAAACGAAAAGCTTATCTCTAAAGTAATAGATGAGCTGTTCAGACGGGGTGCTGAGGTAATTTATGAATCTTTGGGTGAAGTTCACGTATCCGGTCATGCGTGTCAGGAAGAACTCAAGATAATGCTTGGAGTAACAAAACCCAAATTCTTTATCCCTATGCACGGCGAATACAGACATATAAAAACTCATGCAGGACTTGCTGAAAAAATGGGTATTCCCAAAGAAAATATATTTATGCTGGATATAGGTCAGGTGCTTGAGCTTGACAGCAAAACCGCTAAACGCGCCGGCACTGTTCCGTCAGGAAAAATACTTGTGGACGGATTCGGTGTTGGTGATGTAGGAAACATCGTGCTTCGTGACAGAAAACATCTTGCTCAGGACGGTCTTATTGTAATCGTAGTTACCATAAATTCCGTAACAAAAGAAATCGTTTCGGGTCCCGATATAATTTCACGAGGATTTGTTTATGTAAGAGAATCTGAGGATTTGATGGAGCATATACGCGAAGTTGCTACAAACTCCATTAATAATTGCAAGCTCAACGGTATAACCGACTGGTCGTCACTTAAAAATTCAGTTAAAAACGATTTGTCGTCTTACCTTTACAGTACAACAAAACGCAGTCCGATGCTGCTTCCTGTTATAATGGAAGTCTGATTTCGATTCTCCGGAGGTATTCAGAAATGACTAAGCTGTATATAGGCCGTCTTAAAAGAGAGGCTAAAAAGATATATAAATCCGATGTCCGCCGCAATGCGGGCATCGGAGTAGTGGCTTTTGTGATTAAAGCCGCATTATTTCTCATAATTGCAACAATCCAGTTCCTTTGTGCACAGAAGTTCAGTAATGCCTTTATTTACGGTATTCCTTCCCTTCTGTTCTGGCTTGCTTATGCTTTGTCGTTTATTTTTGTGGTATTGCCGATAAATACCGGTCTCGGTACATATTTTGCAAAAATAAGCGCAGGCAAAAAATGCCGTACAGATAATATATTTGCACATTTTCAACAGTTTAAGACAGATGTGGCGGCACAGATACTTGTGTTTCTCACAGTATTTGCCGAGTTTATCGTATGGCAGATTGTTTCGTTAGTGCTTTATAAAATTTTAAGTATGGCAGGTATTGCGTCATACAGCTATATAGCCATTTTTACAGCAGCATTATTTTTCCTTATCTTTGCCGCTGTGGCACTTTATACACTTATAGTTTTTTCTCCTGTTTCCTATATAATAGAACACAGAGAAAATTCGGATGCAATAGAAATATACAAATCCGCCGCTGAGTTTACCCGAGGAAACCGAAAAACATTACTGAAGATATTCTTTTCCTTCGGCGGATATATCGTTTTATCATTTTTAACTCTGGGAATAGGTTTTATATGGCTTAATCCCTATATAAACATAACTACAAAATTATTTTTTGACAAAATAGAAAGGGGTCTTTAATTAATGGACAGTATTATCCCTCCGGGGACAGTTGAATATCATGGCGGAGACCTTTCTCTGCATATATGTATTGTAATCTTCTTTATATTGCTTAACGCATTTTTCGCTATGGCGGAATCAGCGGTTATTTCAGTAAATGATATTAAGCTTAAAAAGCTTGCAGAAAACGGCAACCGCCGTGCAAAAACTCTGCTTCGTATGCTGAAAAAACCTTCAAAGCTGCTTATGACCGTAAAAATATGCGTTAATATAACATCCCTTTTTGCCGCAGCATATACAGCGGCATACATAATCGGAGGCATTTCTGCCTCACCGGTTGTTTCGGGTATTATTTTCGTGCTTATAACTCTTGCCGTTATTCTTCTTGTAATGCTTTTCGGCGAACTTTTGCCACGAAAAATTGCCGGCGAAAAGCCCGACAGAATTGCTGTCTTTGCAGCATATCCCCTGTCTGTGCTTTGTACCCTTTTATCTCCCGTAACATGGCTTCTTTCCGCACTTACAAACCTCTTTGTCAGAATGTTTGGAATCGACCCCGACAAATCCACCGAAGTGGTTACGGAAGAAGAAATCCGCCTTATGGTTGATGTAGGTGAAGAAAAGGGCGTAATCCCCGAAACCGAAAAAATGATGATTAACAACATCTTTGATTTCAACGACACTACTGTCAGCAAAATTATGACTCACCGTACCGATGTTATCGGTATACAAAAAGGCTCAGCATTTGACGAAATTGTTGGTATTGCTGCCGCTGAAGGATATACAAGACTTCCTGTATATGACGGTACGATAGACAATATAATCGGTATTCTTCATACAAAATCCCTGATTTCTCATCTCAGCAAATCGGGTGTTAAATTCCGTATTGATGATTATCTGATTAAACCCTATTTTGTACCTCAGTCAAAGCTTGCCAACGAATTGTTTGACGAAATGCAGAAACAGAAAATTCATATTGCCGTAGTTGCCGATGAATACGGCGGAACGGCCGGTATAGTAACCCTGGAGGATTTAGTTGAATCTATCTTAGGAAATATCCAGGACGAATACGATGACGAGGAAGTTGAAACACAGCGTGTTGATGACCATACTTTTCTGGTAGACGGGTCCGTTTCTCTGGACGACGTTTTTGATATGGCGTCTCTTGAGATTCCCGAAGATATGCAGGACGATTTTGAGTATGACACGATAGGCGGTTTTTGTACAAGTCTGATAGACAAAATCCCCGAAAACGGCGATGTTTTCACTTTTGAAAAAACTGTTTTTGAAATTGTTGACGCCGATGATAAAAAAATTAACAAGGTTAAAGTTACGACATCTCTGCCCGATGATGAGGACAAAGACGAGTAATCTGTGAAAGGAATTTATATTTATGAAAGCGTTGATACAGCGGGTAAATAATGCTTCCGTAACCTCTGAGGGACAGCTTCTCGGAGAAATCGGAAAGGGTTATCTTATCCTTCTCGGAGTAGGTACCGAGGACAGCGAGCAAGAAGCGGACAAGCTTCTTGATAAAATAAAAAAGCTGAGACTTTTTGAAGATGAAAACGGGAAAACCAATCTTTCCATATCTGATATAAACGGTGAAATCCTTATCGTTTCGCAGTTTACCCTTTATGCCGACTGCCGCAAAGGTACCCGTCCCGGATTTTCTTTTGCAGCACCGCCTGATATGGCAGAAAAGCTATACGAATATTTTATCAATATCTGCGAGCCACATTTCAAATCCGTTCAGCACGGCTCTTTTGGTGCGGATATGCAGGTATCGCTGGTAAACGACGGTCCCTTTACCATAATGCTGGAAATTTAAGTTTTTTGGCAAGAAAACAGGAATTATTCTGTTTTTATATAAAATAATTGCTATTTTTTAAAAAAATATACATAATTACTATTGATAATACAATAATTTTATGGTATACTTATTACTATATAAGAAAGGTATGATATATTTATGAGTAATACACCTAAGGTTGCCATTGTAATGGGCAGCAAATCTGATTTTGATACAGTTAAAAAAACTGTTAAGATGCTGAAAAAATTCGGTGTTGAAACAGAGGTACGCGTAATGAGTGCTCACCGCACTCCCCTTGAGGCGGCAGAATTTGCACAAAATGCCGAAGCAAACGGTATTGATGTTATCATCGGTGCAGCAGGAAAAGCAGCTCACCTTCCCGGTGTTCTGGCGGCTTATACCATTTTGCCCGTAATAGGTCTGCCTATTAAATCCTCAACTCTTGACGGACTTGATTCACTTTTATCCATTGTACAGATGCCTACAGGTATTCCTGTTGCAACTGTTGCTGTAGGCGGTGCTGAAAACGCAGGTCTTCTTGCTGTTCAGATACTTGCCGGAAAATACGAACATATTAAAACCGCACTCCACGCATATAAGGCAGAAATACACGATGCCGTAATGCAGCAGGACAGTGAGGTTTGCGAAGAAATCAGCAAAGGTGATTTCTGATAAGATTTACCAACGACAGGTGCATCGCACCTTTCTGCGGTTTTGTGAAAACATTTTGCCGCAGAGGTAAAATGTTTTTGCTGTTTGAATGATAATACAAAAAGAACCTAATTTCTGTGATTTGAAACAAAAGTCACAGCTGAAATAAAGGCAAATGAAGGGAGTAATAAATAATGAACGAAGCTTACAAATCAGCCGGTGTAGACGTTGAAGCGGGCTACACTGCCGTAAAACTTATGAAAGAACACGTACAGAAAACCTTTATCCCCGGTGTTATGACCGATATCGGTGGATTCGGCGGATTATTCGAACTGCCCGAAGGTTACAAAAAACCGGTGCTTGTATCCGGTACTGACGGCGTAGGAACAAAGCTCCAGCTGGCATTTATTATGGATAAGCACGACACCGTAGGACAGGACTGTGTTGCTATGTGTGTAAACGATATCGTATGTTGTGGTGCAAAACCGCTGTTTTTCCTTGATTATATTGCAACAGGTAAAAACTATCCTGAAAAAATTGCAACTATCGTTAAAGGTGTTTCAGACGGTTGCTGTCAGGCGGGCTGTGCACTTATCGGTGGTGAAACTGCTGAAATGCCCGGTTTTTACGGTATTGATGAATATGATATGGCAGGTTTTGCTGTAGGTATTGTTGATAAAGATAAAATAATTGACGGTTCTAAGGTTAAAAGCGGCGACACACTTATAGGTATTGCTTCCTCCGGCGTACACTCAAACGGTTTTTCTCTTGTAAGAAAGCTGTTCAACTTAAACAACGATTCCTCAAAGGAAAGACTTAATGAATTTTCAAGTCTTCTCGGAGGTACAGTAGGTGAAGAACTTCTTAAACCTACAAAGATATATGTAAATCTTGTTCTTGAACTTATATCAAAATTTGAAATCAAAGCTATTTCCCATATCACAGGCGGCGGATTCTATGAAAATATTCCGCGTATGCTCCCCGCAGGCACTAAAGCCGTAATTGAAAAGGGTTCATGGAAGATTCTGCCTATATATGATATTATGAGCACTCTTGGCGGAATTACCGAACGTGATATGTTCAATACCTTCAACATGGGTATAGGTCTTATAATGGCAGTAGACCCGGCGATTGCCGATGACGTGGTAGCCGCTGCAAATGCAATGGGCGAAGACGCTTACATAATCGGTCATGTTGCTGAAGGTAACGGCGAGGTTGAAATCTGATGAAAAATATAGCTGTACTGGTTTCGGGCGGCGGCACAAATCTGCAGGCTCTTATTGATGCCGAATCCCGCGGAGAAATAAAAAACGGCAAAATAACTCTTGTGGTTTCCAATAAACCTTCCGCATTCGCACTTACCCGTGCGGAAAAAGCGGGTATAAAAACCGTCGTTGCCGAAAAGGGCGAAAACTATGGAAAAACTCTTGTAAATATTTTAACAGAAAACAATATTGATCTGGTTGTTCTTGCCGGTTTTATGGTTATACTCAGTCCTGATTTTATAAAAGCATTCAGTGGCAGAATTATAAACGTTCACCCTTCTCTTATTCCCTCATTCTGCGGAGACGGATTTTACGGTCTTAAAGTACATGAGAAGGCACTTGAATACGGCGTTAAGGTTACCGGTGCAACTGTTCATTTTGTAAACGAAATTACTGACGGCGGCGAGATAATTCTTCAAAAAGCTGTAGAAATAAAAGAAGGAGATACTGCCGAAGAACTTCAGAAACGAGTTATGGAGGAAGCTGAATGGAAGCTTCTGCCAAAGGCTGTTTCCCTTTTCTGCGAAGACAGACTTCTTATAGAAGGTCGCAAAGTAATTATAAAATAATTCATTTGAAAGGATTTGATACATATGAAAAAAATCTTTTCTGCCCTGCTTCTTATCGTTATGCTTTTCGGCATATCGGTGCAGGCTGAAACGGCAATTACCGTAAATAGCGAAGCTCTTATAACCGATACCGCTCCCGTTATTGAAAACGGTCAGCTTATGATACCTCTTCGTGCGGTATTCGAAAAACTCGGTTTCGTTGTAAGCTGGGACGGCGAAACAAGCACTGCTTTTGCTTTTTGCGAAGAAAAAATCATTATGATTCAGATTGCTAACAAGACCGCCTTTATGAACGGCGAAGATGTAGCACTTGATGTTCCTGCAAAAATTATAAACAGCAGAACTCTTATTCCCGCAAGCTTTATAGAAAGCACGCTGGGCGTAAAGATTGTACATCACGGTAGTGCAGATGTTGTTGAAATTACTTCTGCCCAGTAAACTAATGAATAATACTTTAACAGAAAGGTTATGATTAATATGAAAAGAGCATTGATAAGTGTATCAGACAAAACCGGCGTAGTAGAATTTGCTGAAAAACTCAACAAATTAGGTTATGAAATTCTCTCTACAGGCGGTACTTCAAAAGCCCTCTCTGATGTAGGAATACCTGTTACAAACGTATCTGACATCACAGGATTTCCCGAATGTCTTGATGGTCGTGTGAAAACTCTTCACCCCGCAATTCACGCCGGAATACTTGCTATGCGTTCAAATCCCGAACATATGGAGCAGATTAAAGAATTGGGTATTACTCCTATTGATATTGTAGCTATTAACCTCTATCCCTTCAAAGCTACAATCGCAAAAGAAGGCGTATCCTTTGAAGAAGCTATAGAAAATATTGATATTGGCGGTCCTACAATGATTCGTGCGGCTGCTAAAAACTGGCAGGACGTTGCTGTTATCGTAAAACCTGAAGATTATGATAAGGTTATCGAAGAAATCACCGCAAACGGCGAGGTTTCAAGAGAAACAAAGCTTATGCTTTCCTACAGAGTTTTTGAACATACAGCAAATTACGATGCTCTCATATCAAATTACCTGTTTAAAAACTTAGGTAAAGAAGAATTCCCCGATACACTGACTCTTTCGTTTGAAAAGGCTCAGGATATGCGTTACGGCGAAAATCCGCATCAGGGTGCGGTATTCTATAAAGAAAGCGGTAAAATTGCTGAAGGTGCACTTGCAAATTGGACACAGCTTCACGGTAAAGAGCTTTCGTTCAATAACATCAACGATACAAACGGTGCTCTCGACCTGCTCAAGGAATTTGATGAACCCGCTGTTGTTGCCGTAAAACACGCAAATCCCTGCGGCGTGGGTATCGGAGAAGATATTCACACAGCATATATGCGCGCATACGAGGCTGATCCCGTATCCATTTTCGGCGGTATTGTTGCGGCAAACCGTGAAATTGATGCTGCCTGTGCAGAAGAAATAAATAAAATCTTTGTTGAGATTGTTATTGCTCCTTCTTATACTCCGGAAGCTGTTGAAATTCTTTCTCAGAAGAAGAATATCCGTATTCTTACTCTTGACGGTATTTCAAAACCCAGTTCAAAAGAAGCTCTTGACCTTAAAAAGGTTTCCGGCGGTCTTCTTGTCCAGAAGCTTAACACTGAGCTTATCAACGAAGATAATATAAAAGTAGTGACAAAACGTGCTCCTACAGCTGAAGAAATGAAAGCCCTTCTCTTTGGCTGGAAGGTAGTTAAACATACAAAATCCAACGCTATTGTTCTTTCCAATGACAAAAATACAATCGGCGTAGGTCCCGGCCAGACAAACCGTATCACCGCACTTGAACTGGCTATTAAATATGGCGGCGATAAGGTAAAGGGCTGTTGTATGGCATCTGATGCCTTCTTCCCCTTCCCCGACTGTGTTGAAGCTGCGGCTAAAGCCGGTATTACAGCTATTATTCAGCCCGGCGGCTCTATCCGTGACGAGGAATCTATCGAAGCTTGTGATAAATACGGTATCGCTATGATATTCACAGGTATCAGACATTTTAAACATTAATATCTCATCGGGTTGCAAATCCGCATAAACTGTGCGGATTTGCACTTTGATTATTATTTTGAAAAAGGAGTTTTTATAATGAAAGTTCTTGTAGTCGGCAGTGGCGGCAGAGAGCATACTATTATATGGAAGCTTTCTCAAAGCCCTAAGGTTACCGAAATATATGCAGCACCCGGAAACGGTGGTATAAGCGAGCTTGCTACCTGTGTGCCCATCAAAGCTATGGACATTGAAGGCGTTGTAAATTTCGCAAAAGAAAATAAAATAGATTTAACAGTTGTAGCTCCCGATGACCCGCTTGTGGCAGGTATGGTAGACGCTCTTGAGGCTGAAGGTCTTCGTGCTTTCGGCCCAAACAAAGCGGCAGCTATAATAGAAGGCAGCAAGGTCTATTCCAAAGAGCTTATGGAAAAATATAATATTCCCACAGCAAAATGCAAGGTATTTACGGATGCTGAAAGCACCATAGACTATATCCGCAGTCAGAATACATACCCCGCTGTTATAAAAGCGGAAGGGCTGGCTCTCGGTAAAGGTGTTATCATAGCTCAGAATTTTGAAGAAGCAGAAAAAGCCGTTAATGATATAATGGTAGATAAAATATTCGGCGATTCGGGTAACCGTGTGGTAATTGAAGAATTTCTCACAGGTCCCGAGGTTTCCGTCCTTACCTTTACTGATGGAGAAACCATAATTCCTATGGTATCGGCACAGGATCACAAACGTGCCTATGATAACGATATGGGTCCCAATACCGGTGGTATGGGTACTTTCTCACCCAGCCGTATGTACACTCCCGAAATTGCCGAAAGATGTATGAAAGAAATCTTCATACCTACTATGGAAGGACTTAAAAAAGAAGGCAGACCCTTTAAAGGCGTAATCTTCTTCGGTCTTATGCTGACTGAAAACGGTCCTAAGGTAATTGAATACAACGCCCGTTTCGGCGACCCCGAAACACAGGTTGTCCTTTCCAGACTCGAAAGCGATTTGTTTGATATTATGTACGCTGTAAGCGAAGGAAAGCTTAAAGATATTGACGTACGCTGGAGCGATAATGCAGCTGTTTGCGTAGTTGCAGCATCGGGCGGTTATCCTGTAAAATACAGCAGCGGGTATGAAATCAGCGGTATAGAAACAGCTGAAGCGGCAGGAAACATCAAGGTGTTCCATGCCGGAACAAAAGCCGAGGACGGTAAATTCAAAACTGCCGGAGGTAGAGTTTTAGGTGTTACTGCCGTATCCGGCGACCTTGACACCGCAATAAAAGATGCTTATGCGGCTATCGGGAAAATAAGTTTTACCGATATGCACTACCGCACTGATATAGGTGTGAAATAGGAAGGAGCAAAAATGAAAACTCTTTATCTCGTTCTCCCCTGTTACAACGAAGAAGAAGTTCTCCACGAAACCGCCGCAAGACTGACCGAAAAGCTTAGCAGTATGATTGACAGAAATTTTGTCACCGCTGACAGTAAAATAGTGTTTGTTGATGACGGTTCAAAAGATAAAACCTGGGAAATTATCGAAAATCTGCACGAAACAAACAGTCTTGTTTCGGGAATAAAGCTTTCCGGAAACAAAGGTCATCAGAATGCACTTCTGGCAGGACTTATGACTGTTAAAGACCATTGTGATATGGCTATCTCAATGGACGCTGACCTGCAGGACGATATAAATGCCGTTGACGAGATGGTACAGAAATACTACGACGGCTGTGATGTTGTGTACGGTGTCCGCAGTTCACGCCAGACCGATACCTTCTTCAAACGCATCTCCGCCGAAACCTTTTATAAGGTTATGCAAAAACTCGGCGTTGATATAGTATTCAACCACGCCGATTACCGTCTGATGAGCAAACGAGCTCTTAATGCCCTCGAAAGCTTTAAAGAGGTTAATCTTTTCCTCCGCGGAATTGTACCGCTTATCGGATATAAATCGGATATTGTAACATATGAGAGAAACGAGCGTTTTGCCGGTGAGTCCAAATACCCGCTGAAGAAAATGCTTTCCTTTGCATTTGAAGGAATAACCTCTTTCAGCATAAAACCTATCAGAATGATAACCTCTCTCGGTTTTTTCATCTTCCTGATAAGTATTCTAATGCTCATTTACTTTTTGGTTGTACATTTCTGTCACAATACAGTACCCGGCTGGACGACTATAGTAGTTTCCGTATGGGCAATAGGCGGTCTTCAGCTGCTTGCCACGGGAATCATCGGTGAATATATAGGCAAAACCTATCTTGAAACAAAGCAGAGACCAAAATTTATAATTGACAAATTTTTAAATTAAATTATAAGGTGTGTATGAAAACAAGTACACACCTTAATCCTTTATATATAGCGGTTTTCGGGATTTATTTACAAAAATTCACATAATGTTCATATAAAATTAAAATTATTTTTATAAAAAACCCTTGACTTTTTATTACAGTTGTTGTATAATATTTAGTGAACTATTATTACACGACCATACTTCCTGTACAATGTTTATTTATTGTACAAGGTGGAGGGAGGGGAAACTATGTCAGAAATCAGAATTAAAGAAAATGAGACTCTTGAAAGTGCTTTACGCAGATTTAAGCGTTCCTGTGCTAAATCCGGTGTTTTATCCGAGCTCAGAAAAAGAGAGCATTATGAAAAACCCAGCGTAAAACGTAAAAAGAAGTCCGAAGCTGCACGTAAAAGAAAATATAAATAAGGTGTTATTATGACTATAAAAGAACAGCTTTTAGAAGATATGAAGGTTGCCATGAAAGAGAAGGATACTATCCGTAAGGATGCTATCCAGATGGTTCGTGCCGCAGTCCTTCAGTATGAAAAAGATAACAAAGCCGTATTGGAAGATGATGGCGTAATCGAAGTCATCGCCAAAGAGGTAAAGCGTTACAGAGATGTTTTGCCCGACTATGAAAAAGGTGGCAGAGATGATTTGATTTCCGAAGTTAATGCGAAAATCGAAATATTAATGCCGTATCTGCCAAAACAGCTCACAGAACAAGAAGTAAAAGATATTGTACAGCAGGTAATAGCTGAGACCGGCGCCTCGTCCATGAAGGATATGGGTAAGGTTATGGCTGTTATTATGCCGAAAGTTAAAGGAAGATGCGACGGTCGTGTCGTAAATCAGCTCATAAAAGAGTACTTAAGTTAAAAATGGGGTGAATCGGGGGTTACTTCGGTTCACCTTTTTTTATATAAAGAAAGGAATATACTTATGGATTTCAGCATAATGGACAACCCCGTCATTGCACAGAATTTCAATGACTGGAAACATCTGTTTTTAATCAGTAAATTCGGTATTGACGAAATCGAAACAAAGCTCAATATACTAAACGAAGAATATCAGTTCCTGCACGACTATAACCCCATAGAAACAATAACCACAAGGGTAAAATCACCTCAGCAGATTATAAATAAACTAAAAAGGAACAATCTTCCCGTTACGGTTGAAAACGCATATAAACATATCCACGATATAGGTGGCGTACGTGTAATATGCTCCTTTGCAGAGGATGTTTATACCGTAGCCCGTCTGCTTGAACAGCAGAGTGATGTTAAGGTAAAACAGGTAAAGGATTACCTAGCCGAACCCAAACCTAACGGTTACCGCAGTCTGCATATGCTGGTTGAAGTTCCCGTTTTTCTGTCGGATAAAACAATCCCTACCACTATAGAAGTTCAGTTCCGTTCAATCAGTATGGATTTATGGGCAAGCATCGAACATAAAATCTATTACAAATCGGCAATAGACATACCGCCTGAGCTCTCCCGCAGGCTGACAAAGGTTGCGGATAAGCTCGATGAAATCGACCGCGAAATGTATAGCATAAAGAAAGAAATCGAAAAATATATGTGATTTGCTTTGTCTAAAATCAACAAAAAACTATCTCCCCCGAATTGATTTTAGACAAACTGTACAATATTGCGAAAAATTAAAAATTTTTGTTGCATTTATGGCAAATTTGTGATAAAATAGTAATGTTGAAAAATACACACATTCCGCTGTTTGCCGAAAGGTGCCTGAGGTTGCTCCCTTAAGGTCTTCGACAAAGCAATGGCGGGATGGAGGAAAATTTAACCGGAGGTGTTGTAAAAATGGGAGCAGTATCAATGAAACAATTGCTTGAGGCAGGTGTACATTTCGGACACCAGACTCGCAGATGGAACCCCAAAATGAAGGAGTATATTTTTACAGAAAGAAACGGAATCTATATCATAGATTTACAGAAAACTGTAAAAAAAGTTGAAGAAGCTTACTCTTTCATCCGTGAAGTTGCCGCAAATGGTCAGGACGTATTATTTGTAGGTACAAAGAAACAGGCTCAGGACGCTATCAAAGAAGAAGCTGAAAGAGTTGGTATGTTCTTTGTTAACAACCGTTGGCTCGGCGGTATGCTCACAAACTTCAAAACTATCAGAAAAAGAATCGACCGTTTATCTCAGCTTCACAAAATGGAAGAAGCCGGTACATTCGATTTACTTCCCAAAAAAGAAGTAAGCAAACTCAAAGGTGAAATGGACAAACTGGAAAAATTCCTCGGCGGTATCAAAAACTTAAAGAGAATTCCCGGTGCTATGTTCGTTGTTGACCCCAGAAAAGAAAGAATCGCAATAGCTGAAGCAAAGAGACTTAATATCCCCGTTGTTGCTATTGTTGATACAAACTGTGACCCCGATGAAGTTGATTATGTAATCCCCGGCAACGATGATGCTATCAGAGCCGTAAAACTCATCGCAGGTGCTATGGCTGACGCTATCTTAGAAGGCAGACAGGGCGAACAGCTTGCTGAAAAAGTTAACGAAACAGACGAAGAAACAGTAGAAGCAGAATAATAATAAACATTTTGAGGTTGTGGTAAAAACCGTTTTTCGGCTTCTTATTACAGCCTCATTTTAAAGAATAAAATAAATGGAGGTTTTATAAATGGCTATTACAGCAGCAGCAGTAAAAGAATTAAGAGAAACTACCGGTTGCGGTATGATGGATTGTAAAAAAGCTCTCACAGAAGCAAACGGCGATATGGAAAAAGCTATCGAATGGCTCCGTGAAAAGGGTCTTGCAGCAGCTTCCAAGAAAGCCGGCAGAATTGCAGCTGAAGGTCTTGTTTGTGCATACACAAACGACGATTCTACAGTAGGTTCTATAATCGAAGTAAACAGCGAAACAGACTTCGTTGCAAAGAATAAGGAATTCCAGGATTTCGTTGCTACTCTTGCAAAAATCGTTGCTGACGAAAATCCCGCTGATGTTGATGCTCTCAGCGCACTCCCCTATACAGGTACAGACCTTACAGTTGCTGATATGCTCCGTGAGAAAATCCTCACAATCGGCGAAAATATGAATATCAGAAGATTCGCAAGATACGAAGGCAATCTCGTAACATATATCCACGGCGAAGGCAGAATCGGTGTTATGGTTAACTTTGATGTTGACGCTGCCGGCGCTGCAAACGCTCAGTTCAAGGAAACAGCTAAAGACGTAGCTATGCAGGTTGCAGCAGCTATGCCCGGTTACTTAAACCGCGAAAGCGTTCCCGCTGAAGTTGTTGAAAAGGAAAAAGAAATCCTTTCCGCTCAGGCGCTTAACGAAGGTAAACCCGCTAATATCGTTGAAAAAATGGTTATCGGAAGAATCAACAAATTCTACCAGGAAAACTGCCTTATTGAGCAGGCTTTCGTAAAAGACCCCGATATCAGCGTTAAAAAGCTCCTTGAAAATGTTTCCAAGGAAATCGGTTCTACAATCGCTATCAAAGAATACGTTCGTTTTGAAAAAGGCGAAGGTATGCAGAAAAAAGAAGACGACTTTGCAGCTGAAGTTGAAAGAATGGCAGGCAAATAATATCTGACAGTCGTTTATAAAAAATCAGAGGGACGCATAAATTTTGTGTTCCTCTTTTTTGAAAATTTCCGTTATTTAAAAAGGAATTTAGCATTTTACACAGAATATATATATAAAGACTTTTTGAAAGGATGATTGTAATGGAACCGAAATACAAAAGAGTTCTGCTTAAATTAAGCGGCGAGGCACTTGCAGGAAAACAGGGATTCGGGCTTTGTGACGATGTTCTCAGCGGAATTTCCGAAGTTATAAAAAAATGTGTGGATTTAGGAGTAGAAGTAGCTATTGTTGTAGGCGGCGGTAACTTCTGGAGAGGACGCACCGGCGTTAATATGGACAGAACCCGTGCTGACCATATGGGTATGCTGGCAACAGTTATAAACGCTCTTGCTATCCAGGACGCACTTGAACGTACAGGCGTTCCCTCACGCGTACAGACCGCTATTGAAATGCGACAGATTGCTGAGCCTTATATCAGAGGCAGAGCTGTACGTCATCTTGAAAAAGCCAGAGTTGTCATATTCGGCTGCGGAACAGGTAATCCCTTCTTCTCAACCGATACTACAGCTGCTCTTCGTGCGGCTGAGATTGATGCTGATATAATTCTTCTTGCCAAAAAGGTTGACGGCGTATATGACAGCGACCCGAACATAAACAAAAATGCAGTAAAATTTGATGAACTCAAATATATTGACGTTTTAAACAAAGGTCTCGGCGTAATGGATTCCACCGCTACCAGCCTTTGTATGGATAACAGTATTCCCATTCGCGTATTCGGTCTTGATGACCCCAACGATATTATGAGAGCCGTAATGGGTGAAGAAATAGGAACAATTGTTAAATAAGGAGGACTTTTTGATGAAAGAACAGTATAAAGAATTTAATGACAAAATGGAAAAATCGTTAAACTCGCTCGCAGGTGAATTTGCGGCAGTTCGTGCCGGACGTGCAAATCCTGCAGTACTTGATAATATAAAAGTAGACTATTACGGAGTACCCACACCTATCCCCCAGCTTGCTACAGTATCGGTACCCGAAGCTCATACAATCGTAATTCAGCCCTGGGACGCTTCTGTTCTCAAAGAGGTTGAAAAAGCTATAAATATGTCTGACCTTGGTATCAACCCCAACAACGACGGCAAATCAATCCGTCTTGCTTTCCCTCCCCTTACAGAAGAACGCAGAAAAGAGCTTGTAAAAGACATTCACAAGCTTTCAGAGCAGGGTAAGGTTGCTATCAGAAATATCAGACGTGATGCTGTTGATTATTTCAAAAACCTTAAAAAGAAAAACGAAATCACCGAAGATGATTTAAAAATATGCGAAAAGGATATTCAGGATATGACCGATAAGTTCATAAAAAATATCGACTCTATGCTTGCCGATAAAGAAAAAGAACTTATGGCTATCTGACGGTGATACTAAAATGGATTTATCATTTTTAAAAACCGTATATTCCGGGTTTCGTCAGGCATTTATAAAAGACGTTGAAATTGATATGTCACGCCTGCCGGTACATATAGCTATAATTATGGACGGTAACGGCAGATGGGCAAAATCCAAAGGTCTTGACCGCAGAGCAGGTCATGCCGCCGGTGCCGAAACCTTAAGAGAAATTGCCGATTATTGCAGCGATTTGGGAATTAAAGTCCTTACTGCCTATGCATTTTCCACCGAAAACTGGAAACGACCGAAAGCTGAGGTAGACGCACTTATGGATTTACTTTATGACTATCTGTGCGATGCCGATAAAAAGCTTGCCGGCAGAAACAATGTCGTAAGAATAATCGGTAACCGCGAGCCTCTCCGTGAAGATATCAAAGAAAAAATGGCAGAGGTTGAAGAAATGACAAAAAACAATGACGGTATGATACTTAATCTTGCCGTCAATTACGGCAGTCGCGAGGAAATCACTCACGCCGCAAGGCAGATTGCTTCTGATATTGCCTCCGGAGTCCTTTCTCCGGACGATATAGATGAGAATATGTTATCAGACCGTCTTTATACGGGCGGTATCCCCGACCCCGACATTATTCTCCGACCCAGCGGTGAGCTTAGGCTCAGCAATTTCCTGATGTGGCAGGCAGCATACAGCGAATTCTGGTTTGCTGATTTATGCTGGCCGGATTTTACGCCCAAGGATATGAAACGTGTAATTTACGATTTTCAGAAACGCAACCGTCGGTTTGGCGGTGTATAAGCTTTATAAACTGAAAGGAACTTATCATTATGGCAAAAAGAATATTCAGTGCTACTGCCGCTGTCATATTACTGCTGTTTGCCCTGTATCTTATAGATTTTGTCGGCATACCGCTTACAAACTATCTTCTGGCAGTAATTATGGCTGTAGGTCTGTTTGAAATATATCAGCCGTTTGGATTTGTAAAACGCCCATACCTTGCTGTTCCTGCGGCGGGTTTAGGCTTTCTGATTGCTTTTGGCAATAATGTATTGCCCATAATCTGCATCGGTCTGATAGTACTTTTTATAATTACGGTTTGTATGCACAAATCTGTGAAATTTTCCGAACTGTGTACGCTTTTTCTTTCAACGCTGTATGTTTCTTTCGGAATACTGTTTCTGAGACTTGTAATGGAGCTTCCGGGCAGAACCGCTATGCTTATTTATATCCTCGTTGCGGCATTTATTACAGACAGCGGAGCCTATTTTTCGGGCTGCTTTTTCGGAAAACATAAACTTATTGAAGCTATCAGTCCGAAAAAGACCGTAGAAGGTGCTATAGGCGGTGTAATTACTGCTGTTTTAGGGGTTATAGCGGCTTATTATGTTCTGCCGCTTATTTATACGGATATTACAATGAATCTAAGAAATATGCTGATAATCGCGCCTGTTGCCTCTGTCGTAGGACAGTTTGGTGACCTTTCAGCATCAATGATAAAAAGGGAACTGGGAATTAAAGATTTTGGAGATATTATGCCGGGACACGGCGGTGTGCTTGACCGCATCGACAGTCTTATATTTGTCGCACCCGTTGTATATTATCTTAATACATATCTTCCTATTCTGACAATAAAATAAAAAAATGGGGACGGAGGTTTGGCTTTCGTCCCCTTAATTTTAAGGACGTGATTTTGTGAAGAATATATCGATACTGGGCAGTACCGGTTCTATAGGTACTCAGGCACTTGAGGTTATTGACCTTCACGAGGATTTTAATGTAACAGCCCTCTGTGCCAATACCAATACAAAACTGATAGAAGCTCAGATACGTAAATATAAACCTAAATATGCCGCTATGATGGACGAGAAAGCAGCGGCAGAGCTTAAAATACTTGTTGCCGATACAGACACCGAAGTTTTAAGCGGACTTGATGGATTCTGCCAATGTGCTTCTATGCCTGAGGCTGATACCGTACTGACCGCCGTTGTAGGCGTTTGCGGGCTTATCCCTACCATTGCGGCTATCAAAGCTAAAAAAACTATTGCCCTTGCCAATAAAGAAACTCTTGTGGCAGGCGGCAGTATCGTAATGCCTCTTGCCAAAGAATACGGTGTATCAATCCTCCCCGTAGACAGCGAACATTCCGCTATTTTCCAGTCACTTCAGGGGTATAACAATAAAATCAAGAAAATATTGCTGACAGCTTCAGGCGGTCCGTTTTTCGGTAAAACCAAAGAAGAAATTTTTGATATGCCGCCCGAAATGGCTTTAAAGCATCCCAACTGGAGTATGGGTGCAAAAATCACCATTGACAGCGCAAGTATGATGAATAAAGGGCTTGAGGTTATTGAGGCAAAATGGCTGTTTGACGTCGCTCCTGATGATATTGAGGTTTTAGTTCACCGTCAGAGCATCGTTCATTCTATGGTACAGTTTGAAGATAACAGCGTTATTGCACAAATGTCAATGCCGGATATGAGATTACCTATATCATATGCTTTCACATATCCTGAAAGATGTTACTGCAAAACCGAAAATCCCGATTTCTTTGAAATTTCAAAACTGACCTTTGAAAAACCCGACCTTGATACCTTTGAATGCTTAAGGCTTGCTTTTGATTCAATCAAAAGAGGCGGAAGTATGCCCTGTGCACTCAATGCCGCAAATGAAGTTGCTGTTGCACTTTTCCTGAATAATAAAATTAAGTTCGGTGAAATAAGTCTTATTATAAAAGACATTCTGTCTGCGTATAATGTAATTGATACCCCCACGCTTGATGATTTGCTGGAAACTGACCGTTTCATCAGGCAGGAGACAGAAAGAAGGTTAAAAATTTAAATGAATACGTTATTTACAGTTCTGCTCACCATCGTAATATTTATGTTTATTATTATGGTGCACGAATTCGGGCATTTTATTGCCGCAAAATCTCTCGGTGTGCTGGTACACGAATTTTCAATAGGTTTCGGACCTGTTCTCTTTAAAAAACAGGGTAAAGAAACGCTGTACACCGTCCGCGCTTTTCCCATAGGCGGTTATGTCAAGCTTGAAGGCGAAGACGAATCTTCCGACAATCCCCGTTCACTTTCAAACAAACCCGTATGGGCAAGACTGAT
Organism: Clostridia bacterium; assembly: GCA_045657605.1. Classification (GTDB taxonomy): domain Bacteria; phylum Bacillota; class Clostridia; order RUG12999; family RUG12999; genus JAZOTK01. The sequence continues at coordinate 4,547 of JAZOTK010000041.1, read as the reverse complement.
TGTAATGGCGGCAGGTGCAACCTTTAACCTGATACTTGGGTTTGTGGTTTTTCTGTTCCTCTACCTTAGTACACCGACCTTCCCCGAGCTTACCGTAGGCGGGCTTTCAACGGATATTCCGAACGCTCCTGCGGTTTCTGTACTGAAAGCGGGCGATGAAATTACCGCCATAAACGGAAAAAAACTGTGGTATTATAAGGATTTACAGTTTATCATGCAGAATGAAACAGATGGCGGCGAAATGACCCTTACAATACGCAGGGACGGCGTAAAACAGGACGTTACCATAACTCCGGTTATCTATGAAGGCAGATATATGTTCGGATTTGTCCCGAAACGAAGTGAAATAACCTTCGGCAGTGCGATAAAATACGCTTTTTGCGAAACATTTTTTGTAATAAGACTTGTGATTTACTCGCTCATGATGCTTATTACAGGTAAAATATCCGTTACGGAAATGTCAGGACCTATAGGTACCGGTGCAGTTATCGGTCAGGCGGCTGCGGCAGGAATGCCAAATCTGTTCAACCTGTTTGCACTTCTTTCCGTAAACATAGGTATTTTCAACCTTATCCCCTTCCCTGCTCTTGACGGCGGTCGTATCTTTTTCCTGTTTATCGAACTGATACGCCGAAAACCTATACCGCCCGAAAAAGAAGGTATGGTACATTTTGTCGGTCTGGCACTACTGATGTTACTGATGATTTTCGTCACTACAAGTGATATTTTCAAATTATTCGGATAAATTATAAAGGAGCTGAAACAAAGTGTTTTTACGTGAAAATACAAGAAAAATCAAAATAGGCTCGCTTACAATCGGCGGTGGCAGTCCGATAAAAATCCAGAGTATGACAAACACAAAAACTCAGGATGCCAAGGCTACAATTGCGCAGATTAAAGAGCTTGAAGAAGCCGGTTGTGAAATCGTTCGTGTTACCGTTCCCGATGCCGATGCGGCTGAAGCGGTAAAAGAGATACGAAAAAATATAAATATTCCGCTTGTTGCGGATATACATTTTGATTACAGGCTTGCCATAGCCTGCATACTGGGCGGTGTTGATAAAATACGCCTTAATCCCGGAAATATCGGCGGTGAGGACAGGGTACGCCAGGTTGTGACTCTTGCAAAGGAAAATCATATTCCTATAAGAATCGGCGTAAACGGTGGGTCGCTTGAGAAAGATATTCTGGTAAAATACGGCTCGCCTACTCCCGAAGCTATTGTAGAAAGTGCCTCACGTCATATTGAAATTTTAGAAAAGCTTGAGTTTGAAGATATTATCGTATCGCTGAAAAGCTCCGATGTATGTCGTACTATTGAGGCATATAAGCTGTTTGCCGAAAAATACAGCTATCCGCTTCATCTCGGTGTTACAGAAGCCGGCGGCGTTCAGGCAGGCACAATAAAATCCGCCGTAGGAATCGGCAGTATGCTGAGTCTTGGTATCGGTGATACGCTGAGAGTTTCGCTGACAGGCTCGCCCGTAAATGAAATTTATGTGGCTAAACAGATTCTATCAGCTCTTGATTTACGTGAAAAAGGTGTTGAAATAGTATCCTGTCCCACCTGTGGCAGATGTAACGTTGACCTTGCCTCGCTTGTAGATGAAATTACAAATAAAACCTCAGGGCTGAAAAGAAATATTAAAATAGCCGTAATGGGCTGTGCAGTAAACGGTCCGGGCGAAGCCAAGGAAGCCGATATAGGCGTAGCCTGCGGTAAGGGCGAAGGGCTTATATTCTCTAAAGGCGAAATAATAAAAAAAGTCCCCGAAAATGAGATTATAGATACGCTTTTATCTATGCTATAAAAATAATAAAAAACAGCTTGCTCCATGCACCGGAGCAAGCTGTCTTTTTATATTACTTATTTTCAAGTATTCTTCCTACGACCTCACCTATTACATTTCCCATATGGTAGAAGCCTAAATCGTTGGGATGTGCACTGTCTACTGTACAGTCCAGATTTCCGTTAAAAAGGGTTTCTCCGGGAATAAAATACACGTTTTTATCACCTTCTGCCACCGCTTTATCATATGTAGCCTTTATAATATCACGACGTATTATATCAGCCTCTCTTCCCAGAAAATCGGGTTTGGATATAAATATTATCGGTGTATCAGGCTGTTTCTCACGGTATCTTCTGTATAAACGCTCGTGAGTTGCCTTCAGATGCTCGGCTGTGGGGGCATTGTGGTCATAGTCGCAGACAAATATGCTGACATCAAGCTCACGCATATAATCTACTATTGCATCCTCGCCCATACCGCATCCGCTGAATCCTAAATTAATAAAATCGCAGTCATATTTACGTGATATGAATCCCTGATAAGAGTTACCCGGTCTTGAAGCACAACCACCCTGGGTAATTGAAGACCCGTAATACAGCACCGGTTTTTCGTATTTATACCTGCCGCCGCCCGTAATCTGCGCTGTTTCCTGAATACCTATATAAAGAGCCTCTACGTTATTATACAAGGGGAAATTTATGGTAATATCACGCATCTTGTTGTCACCGAAATGTATGATAGATGTATAGCCGTCATTCATTTCGTGAGGACGCATAAACGACCTTTTATATTCGGTTTTGCCGTTTTCCGTAATATACATATCAAAGCCACCCTGTCCCATTAACGTCATATGTGACATAAAAAATTCTTGCTTTGATTCGGCTCTTATTGCAACATATTCCGAATCAGTACAAAATCTTGCTCTGCCGCCGGCGGTATTTTTCGCCAGGATTGCCACGCCTTCGCTTGTAGCAGCCGCCACATCATCGGGAAGTCTTTTAAACACTTCTTCGCCTCTCGGATTATACAGTCCGTATATGTCTATCGGTTCTTCTTTGGCATTATAAAATACAATATCATCAACTTCTATTGTACCTGTTACTTTCAGATTCTTATCTATTTCATCTATTCTTTTCATATTTTTCAGCTCCTTTTTGCAAAAAATCTCATTCCCCTCAAAGAGAATGAGATTTCACGTTTGCTGTAATATTACGCTCTGTCTTTTAAGTAATTTACAATATCTCCTACAGTTTTAATTCCTTCGAGTTCTTCATCGGGAATTTCAACTTCAAATTCATCTTCGAGAGCCATTGCAAGGTCAACTATAGCAAGAGAATCTGCACCGAGATCGTCTTTGATATTAGCCTCCATTGTAACTTCGCCATCATCAACCATAAGTTCCTGAACTATAATTTCTTTTACCTTATCAAACACCTTTATTTCCTCCTTTATAATAATTTGGCGGTAACAAATATCCGCAAGGTGTAATCTGTGCTGCTTATTACAGCACAATGGATTTTTCCATTTCCTGTAGCTATTATAATATAAACTTCTCAATATGTCAACACTTTTTTTAAAATTTTTTAAATTTTATTTGACTTTTACCTGTTTTTAGGGTATACTGATTATATTGAAAGGATGAAAATTATGATTAAACTCAGTAATATTGTTCTTCCTCTTGAAGAAACAGACCGTCTCGCTCAGAGAGTTTCTGATATTCTGAAAACTCCCGTAAGACAGATTACGGTTGTGAAACAGTCTGTAGATGCCCGTCATAAGAATAATATAAAAATCGTATTTTCCGTACTCGCTGAAACAGGCGAAGATGAAATCTGTCTTGTAAAGTCACTTAAAAATCCCGATGTTACATATATTGAGCCCTGCTCCGAATTTGCTCCCATATCCGGCTCATCCCGGTTAGAAAACCGTCCCGTAATTGCCGGATTCGGTCCTGCGGGTATGTTTTGCGGGTATATTCTGGCAAAATATGGATATAATCCGATTATAGTCGAAAGAGGCTGTGATGTTGACAGCCGCAGCCGTGCTGTGGATTTGTTCTGCAAAACGGGAAAGCTTGATACCGAGTCCAATATTCAGTTCGGCGAAGGCGGTGCAGGAACATTTTCAGACGGTAAGCTTACCACAAGAATAAACGACCCGCTCTGCGGTGAGGTTTTGCGGACTTTTGCAGCATTCGGTGCTCCCGAAGAAATTCTATATATGGCAAAACCGCATATCGGTACGGATATTCTTAAACAAGTGGTTAAAAATATCCGCAACGAAATTATCCGTCTCGGCGGTGAGGTGCGGTTTTCCTCAAAACTTACCGATATAGAATTTGATAATAAACTCAGAAAAATCAGTATAAACGGTATTTCGCAAAACTGCAGTATTCTTGTGCTTGCAATAGGTCACAGTGCCCGTGATACGTTTAATATGCTTTATAACAGAAATATTGCTATGATACCTAAATCCTTTTCGGTAGGAGCAAGAATTGAGCATCTGCAAAGCCGTCTTGATACGGCAAGATACGGCAGATTTGCCGGTCATCCCCTTCTCCGCCACGCCGAATATCAGCTTTCACATAAAACAGGCGGAAGGTGTGCTTATACCTTCTGTATGTGTCCGGGCGGAACTGTTGTTCCTGCGGCATCGGAGGAAGGCGGTGTTGTTACCAATGGTATGAGCGAATACAGCCGAAACGGCGAAAACGCGAACAGCGCTCTTGTGGTTGATGTTCACCCAACGGATTTCGGT
>JAZOTK010000040.1:0-11676 GCA_045657605.1 Clostridia bacterium | reverse complement strand
TTTTTCAAAACGCCGATTTCGCCACTGCTGCCGTTTTTAAGAAACTGTGCGAAAAGTATTTTTTTACCGCTGCCTGCGGCTCTTATACAAAGACCGCAGGCGGCGGTGGTTTTACCCTTACCGTCGCCTGTGTATATATGAAGCATTAATATAACCTCATTTCATCAGCATTTCAACCTGAGCTGCGGCAGCATCAAGGTAATCTGCATTAAATTTATCCATTTCGCCGCTGTCAGAAAGCTTTGCAATATAGCTGTCCATAGGAATTTTAGCAAGGAGAGGTACTCCGAATTCCTTTGCCGCTTCTTCTGTTCTTCCGCTACCGTAAATTTCTATGCTCTTACCGCAGTCGGGACATTTGATATAGCTGTAGTTTTCAACAAGCCCTAAAACGGGAATATCAAGCATTTTTGTCATTGTGAAAGATTTTTTAACTATATCTTTAACAAGGTCCTGAGGAGATGTTACGATAACAACACCGTCAACAGGAAGGGACTGATACACCGTAAGAGGAACATCACCTGTTCCGGGAGGCATATCTATGAAAAGAAAATCTACATCATCCCAGATAACATCTGTCCAGAACTGACGGACTACGTTTGATACGATAGAACCACGCCATACAACGGGGTCTTCGGGGTTTTCCAGAAGCATATTTATAGACATAACCTGTATGCCGTTGTGAGAAATTTTAGGGAATATACCGTTATCGGTTCCTTTAACACCGGGAGTTATACCGAACATTTTCGGGATAGAAGGACCAAGTATATCGGCGTCTAAAACAGCTGTTTTATATCCTTTTCTGCTGAGAAGAACAGCAAGCATAGCTGTTACGGAAGATTTACCTACACCGCCTTTACCACTCATTACGCCTATAACCTTTTTGATACTTGCAAGCTCATGCGGCTTGTCTTTTGTGATTTCATTACAGGTTCCCGAACAGGTACCTGCCTGACTGCAGCTGCTGCAATCTGCCATTGTAATTACTTCCTTTCGTATTATGATATACAGCGGTCTTACGAAACTTCCGTAAAACCGCATTATAGTTTATTAAAATGAGTATCCCTGTAAGCCGGGTTCTGTTTTTCAGACAATTATCTATCTAGGCCGAACATCTCTGAACGGCTCAAGCCATCTACCTCGGGGAACGTCGGGCAAACTTAACTCCCCTTCTATGATGTTGCTCCGGATGGGGTTTACATAATGTAACAGTTACCTGAAACATTGGTGAGCTCTTACCTCGCCTTTCCACCCTTACCGCAAAATGCGGCGGTATATCTCTGTTGCACTTTCCTTAGAGTCGCCTCCACCGGGAGTTACCCGGCACCCTGCCCTACGGAGCCCGGACTTTCCTCACGCATATTTCTATGCCCGCAATTGTCCGGGATACTCATATTTTACAATGTTATTCTGATTTGTATTCAACAGTAAGTTCAACAACGCGGTTATCATCAACCTCGTTTACGGTTACAAGAAGACCGTCATGCTCGAAGCTGTCGCCCGGTGCGGGGATTTTACCTAAAACCTCGGTAGCCCAGCCACCTACGGAATTATACATACTGTCGATTTCTTCACCGTCATAGCCGATTTCGTCTACTAAATCATCCACATCGGCGTTTCCGTTTACTTTATATACATTAGCTGAAACGGGCTGTATAAGCTCAAGAACTTCATCGTGCTCGTCCCAGATTTCGCCTACAAGCTCTTCTAAAATATCCTCCATAGTTACAATACCTGCCGTACCGCCGTGCTGGTCGGCGACGATTGCCAGCTGCATTTTATTTTTCTGCATCTGTGACAGAGTTTTGGATATTTTAAGATTATCGGGAATAAACATAGTTTCGTTTGTAATATCACGAATACTAAACGGTTTACCGGAAACGATTGCTGATAAAAATTCACGTTCGTGAAGAATTCCGATGATATTATCAATACTGTCCTCATAAACGGGTATTCTTGTAAATTTCTCTTTTAAAACAATCTTTTTTATTTCCTCGATATCCATATTAATATCAATCGCAACCATATCTACACGGGGAGTGAGTATTTCGCCAACCTTGATTTCATCAAACTCAAGAGCACTTTGTGCGAGCTCGCTTTCCTGCTCCTCAAGCACGCCTTCGTCCTGGATTTCTTCGATGATATATTTGAGTTCTTCCTCGGTTATTGAAGGCTTTTTATCCTCATCGCTTGCGGGACGGGTAATTATTCCTTTGATTCCCGAGAACAGAGCGGATATGGGGGAAAGAATATATACTATTACAGAAAGTATTTTTGCGGTAGACATTGCAAATCCTTCGGCATGGTCTTTAGCTGTGCTTTTAGGCAGAATTTCGCCGAATATAAGCACAAGAACCGTCATAGCAACGGTAGAAATACCTACACCGCCCGCACCCCACCATTTGGTAGCGAGGTATGTGCTGATAGAAGCTGATGCAATGTTTACAACGTTATTACCGATAAGTATAGCAGACAGGGTTTTATCAAAATTATCCGAGAGATAAAGCACCTTTTTAGCCTTTTTATTGCCATCCTCAGCCATACTTTTTATCCTTATCCTGCTGATGCTGGATATAGCCGTTTCGCTTGCCGAAAAAAATGCTGACAAGCCTATGAGTATAAAAACACTTATTAATAATAAGACGGAACCGGTATCCAAACCAAAACCACTCTCCTGTATGATAAATTATTGAATATATATATTGTACACGATTAAGGGAATTTTGTCAACCTTTTTTATTAATAATTTATGTTTTTGAAAAATTTTTAAAAAAATATTTTTATTGTACTTGATTATTTGAGATTAATGTAGTATAATATAATGGTATACATATATTTAAACCCCGACTGCGGGAAATACGATAGGAGATTTTACATTTGAAAAGAACAGATTTAAGAAACATTGCAATTATAGCACACGTTGACCACGGTAAAACAACTCTGGTTGACGAGCTCCTTAAACAGGGCGGAGTTTACAGAGAAAATCAGGTAGTCCAGGAGCGAGTTATGGATAATAACGCTCTTGAACGTGAAAGAGGTATAACTATTCTGGCAAAAAATACAGCGGCACATTATAAAGATGTTAAAATAAATATAATAGATACACCGGGACATGCCGATTTCGGCGGTGAGGTTGAACGTGTTCTCAAAATGGTAAACGGTGTACTTCTGGTAGTAGACGCGGCTGAAGGACCTATGCCTCAGACGAGATTTGTGTTGCAAAAAGCACTTGAAATGGGACACAGAATTATTATAGTAATAAACAAAACAGACAGACCCGATGCAAGACTGGGCGAGGTGGAAGACGAAGTTTTAGAGCTGTTTTTAGAGCTTGATGCAAATGAAGAACAGCTTGATTCTCCGTTTATATATTGCTCCGCAAGAGCAGGTATAGCAACCGATGACCCGAATAAAGAGGGTAAGGATATGACTGTGCTGTTTGATAAGATATTGGAATATATCCCCGTACCCGAAGGAGATGACGAAGGCGACCTGCAGGTGCTGGTATCGTCAATCGACTATAACGAATACGTGGGCAGAATAGCAATCGGCAGAATAGAACGCGGAGTTATGAAACAAAACGGTGAAGTCTGCGTATGTAATTTCCACGGCGAAAAGGATTCTTTCCGCAGCAGAATAGTTAAGATATTCCAGATAGACGGCCTAAACCGCGTGCCTGTAGAAACGGCAAAAATGGGCGACATAGTATGTTTTTCGGGAATTGAAAATATTACCATAGGCGATACGGTAACGGCAGCCCACAATCCTGAGCCATTGCCTTTTGTAAAGATAAGCGAGCCTACACTTGAAATGACATTCCAGGTAAATGACAGCCCGTTTGCGGGTAAAGAAGGTAAATTCGTAACCTCCCGTCAGCTGGGCGACAGACTGCACAGAGAGCTCCTCAAAGACGTTTCGCTCCGTGTTGAGGATGGCGAAACAACAGACTGTTTCAGAGTATCGGGCAGAGGCGAAATGCATCTTTCCATACTTATAGAAACAATGCGACGTGAAGGCTATGAATTTGCTGTAAGTACGCCGAGAGTTTTATATAAAACTATAGACGGTGAAAAATGTGAACCGATGGAAAGCCTGCTCATTGACGTGCCGGAAGAAGCTGTCGGAAGCGTTATGGAAAAAATGGGCGTCCGCAAAGCAGAGCTTGTTCATATGGAACCTGTCGGTAACCGTATGAGAATTGAATATATTATCCCGACACGAGGACTTTTAGGCTACAGAAACGAGTTTATGACAGATACAAGAGGCGAAGGTATATTAAATTCGATATTCCACGGCTATAAACCCTTTAAAGGCGAAATTACAAGCCGTCTGACAGGCTCGCTCATAGCCTTTGAAAGTGGTGAGGCAATTACCTATGGTCTGTATAATGCACAGGGCAGAGGTACACTCTTTATTGAACCCGGCGTACAGGTATATGAAGGTATGGTAGTGGGAATGTCTCCTAAACAGGAGGATATTGCTGTTAATGTTTGTAAGAAAAAACACCTTACCAATACCCGGGCATCGGGAAGTGACGATGCACTTCGTCTTATTCCTCCCAAAAAGATGAGCCTTGAAGAAGCGATAGAATTTCTCGCAGAAGACGAACTCCTTGAGGTTACACCGCAAAATATACGTATAAGAAAACGTATACTCGATAACTCTCTGCGTATGAAAGCAAGAAATAAATAATTTTATAAAACAAACATATTTTACAGAAAGTTTGTATAGAATTATTATATTATTGCATCTTAGAAAGGATAGATAAACAGAATGGATTTTATGGCAGAATACCGCAAATGGCTTGAAACCCCCGGTGTTGATGAAGAAACAAAATCGGAGCTTTTGGGCATTGAAAACGATACAGAAGAAATACACGAAAGATTTTATAAAAACCTTGAATTCGGAACAGGCGGACTGCGCGGAATTATGGGCGCAGGAACCAACCGAATGAACATCTATACCGTAAGACGAGCTACTCAGGGACTGGCAGATTTCATTTCGGGACTGGGAGCTGAGGCTAAAGAAAAAGGTGTCGTTATTTCATACGACTCCCGCAATAATTCTCAGAAATTCGCAACCGAAACCGCAACCTGTCTTGCGGCAAACGGAATAAAAGCCTATCTCTCGGACAGACTTCGTCCCGTACCGCAGCTTTCATACGGCGTAAGATATTTCGGGGCGGTTGCCGGTGTTATGGTAACGGCAAGTCACAATCCGCCGAAATATAACGGATATAAGGTGTACGGCGATGACGGCGGTCAGATGCCTCCGGAATCTGCTGATAAAGTGCTGGAACTGATGGAAAAAACCGATATGTTTGCAGATGTGAAAACCTGCGATTTCTCTGAAGCACTCGCTGACGGCAGAATAGTAATGTTCGGTGAAATGTTTGATAATTCATACCTCAGAGAGGTATTAAATCAAAGACTTAACCCCGAAGCCGCTGAGGTTGTAAAAAATGATTTCAAAATGATATATACACCACTTCACGGCAGCGGTAATATTCCGGTAAGACGTATCCTTGATATGGCAGGCTTTAAAAATGTGCTGACAGTTGAACAGCAGGTAGAGCCTGACGGAAATTTCCCAACGGTAAAATCACCGAATCCTGAGGAAAAAGAAGCGTTTACCCTGGCAATTGAGCTGGCTGAAAAAGAAAATATTGATTTTATAATAGGAACAGACCCCGACTGCGACCGTATCGGTGTTGTTGTAAGAAACAAAAACGGCGAATATATCCCGCTTACAGGAAATATGGTAGGTGCTCTTCTGACCGAATATATTCTTGCAAGCAGAAAACTTTGCGGAACGCTTCCCGATAACGGTGTTGTTATAAAGACAATCGTTACAAGCTATATGACCGATGTAATCTGCGAAAATTACGGCGTAGATGTTATGAACGTGCTGACGGGATTCAAATTTATCGGTGAAAAAATTAAAGAATTTGAAAAAACAGGCGATAGAACCTATCTTCTCGGCTTTGAAGAAAGCTACGGCTATCTGGTAGGAACCTATGCAAGAGATAAAGACGCCGTAGTATCCGCTATGCTTATTACGGAAATGGCGGCTTGGTATAAAATAAGAGGAATGTCGCTGTATGACGGACTTTGCGAGCTGTATGAAAAATACGGTACATTCAGAGAAGGTCTGATGTCAATTACAATCGAAGGTGCGGCGGGAGCTGAAAAAATAAAAGCGATAATGTCGGCTCTGAGGGCAAATCCGCCTAAAACACTTGCAGGTAAAGAAACAAAATATCTCAGCGATTATCAGAGCAGTGTAAAAACAGATGTAACAAGCGGAAAAACCTATGAAATAATTCTGCCGAAATCAAACGTACTGTTATTTGAGCTTGAAAATAATTGCTGGTGGGCGGCAAGACCTTCGGGTACCGAACCGAAGATAAAATTCTATTTCGGTGCAAAAGGTGAAAACGTGCCCGAAGCGGAAGCTATAACAGCCGCAATGAAAGCAGAGATAACAACTATTATTGAAGAAATTTAATTTACAGGTCCGGAGAGCAGGACTTATCTGCTCCCGGATAAATACATAACTTAAAGGTGGTATTACAGTGGAAAAAATACAGGCAATAAAAGGAACCTATGACATTTTGCCGGAAGATTCCGCAAAATGGCAGTATATCGAAAAAGTTGCCGCAGAAACGTGCCGGAGATTCGGATATGACGAAATACGTATTCCCGTATTTGAATATACAAATCTCTTTGCAAGAGGTGTAGGCGACACAACGGACGTTGTACAGAAAGAAATGTATACCTTTGAGGATAAAGGCGGCAGAAGCCTGACACTTCGCCCTGAAGGAACATCGGGCGTTGTAAGAAGTGTTCTGGAACACAACCTGCTCGAAAACGCCCTGCCGGTCAAGCTATTTTATATGCTGACCTGCTACCGTAACGAAAAACCGCAGGCAGGCAGATACAGAGAGTTCAGACAGTTCGGTGTTGAGGCGTTCGGAAGCAGTGATAACAGCCTGGATGCGGAAATAATTGCTCTGGCAGTAACCTTCCTTAAAACGGCAGGACTTGCGAATTTTATTGTAAATATAAATTCAATAGGCTGTCCGGTATGCAGAAAGCGTTACAACGAAGCTCTTAAATCTTTCCTCGCCGAAAGACTGGACGGGCTGTGTCATACGTGCAAAACCAGATTTGATAAAAACCCGATGAGAATCCTTGACTGTAAGGAAGAAAACTGCAAAACCCTCGTAGAAGGTGCACCGGTACTTCTTGATTATATCTGCGATGAATGTCGTGAGCATTTTGAAGGACTTAAATCAAACCTTGATGCAATGGGTATAGAATATAAAATTGATGAAGGAATTGTAAGAGGTCTTGATTATTATACAAAAACCGTATTTGAAATCAAAGCGGACGGACTGGGCTCGCAGAGTACGGTCTGCGGCGGCGGAAGATATGACGGACTCGTAGCTCAGCTTGGCGGAAAACCGACACCGGGCATAGGATTCGGTCTCGGACTTGAAAGACTTCTTCTCAGCCTTGAAGCACAGGGCGTAGAAATTCCGAAACGAAACGTCCCCGATATTTTCGTGTGCGAACTTGGTGAAAATGCAAGAAAATATGCAATGAAACTCGTGCTTGACCTGAGAGAAGCGGGTATTGCCGCAGAACGTGACTGTATGGGCAGAAGCCTTAAAGCACAGATGAAGTTTGCAAACAAAATCGGTGCAAAGTATACGGTAGCTCTTGGTGATAACGAAATCGACAGCGGTAAATGTATGCTTAAAAATATGGAAACCGGCGAAAGCGTGGAAATAGAAATTACAGAGATAAAAAACCATTTGATATAAACGAAAGGATTGATTACAGTGGAAACATTACAGGGATTAAAACGCAGTAATATGTGCGGAACACTCACAGCTGCGGATATAGGAAAAACAGTAACACTTATGGGTTGGGCAGGAAAGGTTCGTGACATCGGAAGTCTTGTGTTTATCGACCTTCGTGACATTACAGGTATAGTACAGCTTGTTGCTGATGAAAACACAGCAGAAATTCTTGAAAAAGCAAAAACAGTACATCTCGAATATGTACTTGCGGCAGTAGGTACAGTCCGCAAAAGAAGCGGTGCAGTAAACCCCAATCTTAAAACAGGCGAAATCGAAATTGAGCTCAGCGAACTTCGTATTTTAAATAAATCTGAAGCACTTCCGGTACAGATTGAAGAAAATTCTAATGTAAAAGAAGAAACAAGACTTAAATACCGTTACCTTGACCTTCGCCGTCCGGACCTGCAGAATGCAATAAAAACACGTCACAGAGTGGCAAAAATAGCACGTGATTTCTATGATGAAAACGGATTTTATGAAATAGATACACCTATGCTTATAAAGAGTACACCGGAAGGTGCAAGAGACTATCTTGTACCCAGCAGAGTGCATCCGGGAAGCTTCTATGCACTTCCTCAGTCACCGCAGATGTACAAACAGCTTCTTATGCTTGCGGGCTACGACAGATATGTGCAGATAGTAAAATGTTTCCGTGACGAGGACCTTCGTGCGGACAGACAGCCCGAATTTACACAAATCGACCTTGAGATGTCTTTCGTAACAGAAGATGACGTTATGTCACTTAACGAAAAATTTATTCAGAGAGTTTTTAAAGAGGTTTTAGATGTAGATGTACAGGTACCGTTCCCAAGAATGCCTTACAGCGAAGCTATGGACAGATTCGGAAGCGATAAACCCGATACCCGTTTCGGTATGGAACTTAAAGATTTATCCGATGTTCTGAAAGACAGCGAATTTAAAGTATTTGCGGACAACCTACAAAATGGTGGCAGCGTACGTGCAATAAACGCTGAAGGACTTGGCGCAAAACTTTCCAGAAAAGAAATTGATGCACTCGGCGAGTTTGTAAAAACCTACCGCGCAAAAGGATTGGCGTGGATTGTTATAAACGAAGACGGCAGTATTAAATCTTCAGTTGCTAAATTCTTAAAAGAAGAAGAGATTGAAGGAATTTTTGCAAAAACAAATGCAAAAGCAGGCGACGCAATTTTCATCGTATCTGATAAAAATGCCGTTGTTTACGATGCACTCGGCGCACTCCGTCTGCACCTGGCTAAAAAGTTTGATATGCTTGATAAAAACCAGTATAATCTCCTGTGGGTAACACAGTTCCCGCTGTTTGAATATGACGAAGAAGAAAACCGTTATGTTGCAAAACATCATCCGTTTACAGCACCTATGGACGAGGATATTGAAATAATGGAAAAAGATCCGGCAAACGCGCGTGCAAAAGCATACGATATCGTTCTTAACGGCGTTGAGCTTGGCGGCGGCAGTATCCGTATATACAACTCTGACCTTCAGCAGAAAATGTTCGAGCTTTTAGGATTCACAAAAGAAGAAGCATGGAAACGATTCGGATTCCTTATTGAAGCGTTCAGATACGGTACACCTCCTCACGGCGGAATGGCATACGGTCTTGACAGATTTGTAATGCTCCTTCTCGGCAGAGATTCAATCCGTGATGTAATAGCCTTCCCGAAAGTGCAGAACGCTTCAGAGCTTATGTCAAATGCACCGGACGAAGTTGACCCGCAGCAGCTCCTTGACCTTTCAATTAAACTTGATTTGCAGGAAAAAGAATAAATAAAATATTCAGGAGGGATTGTTTATGAAAAAAGCATTAATTGCAGCAGGAATTATTGCAGTAATTGTTATTGTCGCTATAGCATCGGTAAGCGGTGCATATAATGATATGGTTGAAGAACAGACTGAAGTAGAAGCGGCATTTGCAAACATAGACACACAGCTTCAAAGACGAGCAGACCTTATTCCCAATCTTATAGAAACCGTAAAAGGTGCAATGGCACACGAACAGGATATTATAAATTCAGTAACCGAAGCGAGAGCTAAATATGTCGGTGCGGGAAACGCTAACGATAAAATTGCAGCAGCAGGCGAGCTTGAAAGTGCACTTGCAAGACTTATGGTAGTAGTGGAAAACTATCCTGAAATTAAAACAAACCAAAACTTTACAGCCCTGCAGGACGAGCTTGCAGGCACAGAAAACCGTATTGCCGTATCAAGACGCGACTATAACGAAGCAGTAGGCGAATATAACAAAGAAATAAGAACTTTCCCGAAAAATATCCTGGCAAATATGTTCGGGTTTGAAAAAATGAATTATTTTGAAGCCTCAGCAGGTGCGCAGACAGCTCCCAATGTAAGCTTCAACTAAGGTGACTGACGTGAAAAAAATAATAGCTCTGTTTTCGTGTATGTTAATCAGCATGACCGCAGTATTTGCGGCACTTCCGGAGCATACCGGCAAATATGCAAATGATTTTGCGGATATACTTTCACCTATGACGGAAGAATATATTAATACGGAAAGCAGAAAGCTTGACGAAGGAGCCGGCATACAGGTTGTGGTAGCTACCGTAGAATCTCTGGAAGGCAGAGATATAGAAGGCTATGCAAACGACCTGTTCCGCAAATGGGAAATAGGCGATAAAGAAACTAATAGCGGTGTGCTTATTCTGATTGCCGAAGGTGACAGAGAAATACGCGTTGAAACAGGCTACGGACTTGAAGGCACGCTGAACGATGCCAAAGTAGGCAGAATTATGGACGAAACCGCCATAGATGACCTGAGAGAGGGCGACTATGACAACGGTATTTTAAATCTCTATAAAGGGATAGTAAAAGCAATAGAAGTCCCCGATTCTTACCCTGAACCCGATGAATCTGAAGAAGAAACAGGAATCGGCGAGATAATAATTATTTTAATAATTATAATTCTGGCGATTTTAATGAGTAAAAACCGATACGGCGGTGGTGGTTACTACGGCGGTGGCGGACATTACGGCGGCTACGGCGGATACCGTGGCGGCGGTGGTGGATTCGGCGGATTTTCAGGCGGCGGCGGAAGCAGCGGCGGTGGCGGTGCTTCAAGAAAATTTTAATTAAATAAACATAAATCTCCGGCACAGCTCATGTGCGGGAGATTTTTTGTTTTATATGAAAAAGATGTATATTTTTCAAAACAAATACAAATTATAGGTTATATAATAAATTTTGGTACAGCAAAACGGAGATTGTTATGAAATCATTCAAATTAAAACCTGAAATTATATTTGGCGAAAATTCACTTGATTTTCTTTTATCACTTAAAGATAAAAGAGTGTTTATTGTCGCAGACCCGTTTATGTGTCAATCGGGAAAAGTGGATCTGATTTGTAAAAGACTGGGCGAGAAATACGAAATTTTTTCCGATATAATGCCCGACCCGCCTATGGAGGTTGTAACAAAAGGCATTGCAAAGCTTACGGCATTTTCGCCCGATGCTGTAATTGCTGTAGGTGGCGGAAGTGCCATTGATGCGGCAAAAGCAATTTTATGCTTTTCAAAACAAATTGCCAAAATAGGAGAAATCCCTTTTATTGCAATTCCCACAACAAGCGGAACGGGGTCGGAGGTTACAAGCTTTTCGGTAATTACAAACGCCGAAAAAGGGATAAAATATCCGCTTGTATCTGATGAGCTTTTGCCTGATATTGCAATACTTGAAACGGAATTTGTAAAAAGTCTGCCTAGTGGAATAGTTGCAGATACGGGTATGGACGTGCTGACACACGCCATAGAAGCGTATGTATCAACAAAGGCGACAGATTTTTCAGATGCTTTTG
>JAZOTK010000039.1:0-13253 GCA_045657605.1 Clostridia bacterium | reverse complement strand
GCAGCGTATGCGGCAAGATATGTGGCGAAGAACGTCGTTGCGGCAGGACTTGCAAAAAAATGTGAAGTTCAGCTTGCTTATGCAATAGGTGTTGCAAGACCGGTATCAGTATTCGTAGATACTTTCGGAACAGGAGTGTGCGGTGACGATAAAATTGCCGAAGCGGTAAATAAAGTATTTGACCTGCGTCCGGCGGCTATTATAGAAAAGCTTAATTTAAGAAGACCGATTTACAGACAGCTTGCAGCCTACGGTCATGTCGGCAGAGAAGACCTGGATGTGGTTTGGGAAAAGACAGACAAAGCAGAAGACCTTAAAAAAGCAATGACCGAAAATTAACATATTACTCATTGAAAGCGAGTGTGTTATATGAATTATGGATTTTTATCAACGCAATATGTAGGCTTTCCGGGACTGGGTCTTGATTTTAAAATAAATCCCGTAGCCTTTACAATTTTCGGGAAAGAAATATATTGGTACGGAATTATTATTGCACTTGCAATGGTAGTTGCTGTATGGTATGCAATCAAAGATGCGAAAAGAGTAGGTCTGCCGGAAGAAACAGTGCCTGATGTAGTACTGTGGGGAGCACCTATAGGTATAATTTGTGCAAGACTTTACTATGTTCTGTTTTCGTGGTCAGATTATGCGAAAAATCCTGTTTCTATGCTGTATATATGGGAAGGTGGACTTGCAATATACGGCGGTGTTATAGGCGGATTTATAACAGGACTCGTTTATTGCAGAATAAAGAAGATAGATTTCTTTAAGCTGGCTGATATTGCGGCGGTAGCGTTTCTTATCGGACAGGCAATAGGAAGATGGGGAAATTTTGTAAATGTAGAAGCGTACGGCGGAGCAACAACCCTGCCGTGGAGAATGGAAATTATTCCGTCAGAAGCGCAATTCGGCGGAAAGCTTACCGGCGTACACCCCACATTTCTTTATGAAAGTCTGTGGAATCTGGCAGGATTTGTGATTTTACACAGCATAAGAAAAAAGAAACCGTTTACCGGTTTTATGTTCTGGTCATACCTGCTGTGGTACGGACTGGGCAGAGTCCTGATTGAAGGACTGAGAACAGACAGTCTTATGCTTGGTGATGTAAGGATTTCACAGCTTCTGGCAGGAGCGTGCATTATAGTTTCGGCGGCTGTAATTATTTTTAAATGGAAAAACGCCGGTGTAAAAGAAATAACAACAGAGGAAACGACAGAAATAAGCTTAAGCGAAGATCCGGACCGGGAAGAAAATCACAGTCCGGACAATGCAGATGAGGAATAGGTGGATTATGGCATTTGCAATGGAAAAACGGGGAGAAGGCAGAGTAATCTGTCTGCCTGCCGTATTCATAGATAAATATATGTATAATGCTGACGGAAATTTTGTGAAGGTATATATCACCGGACTGCGGCAATGTAATCTGAACAAAACCCTGTCAAATGCAGAAATAGCAAATCTGCTCGGGCTTATAGAATCTGACGTGATGAGAGCCTGGCGGTATTGGGAAAATCTTGGCGTGGTACAGATAAAAAACGGCAAAAATGGCGAGAATGAAATAATTTTCAGGGACCTTGATGTAATTGAAGCTAAAAAAATGGTAGCGGTTGAAACCAGACCTGTATATTCCATAGATGAGATTTATGCTCACGTCAGAGGAAACACAAAGCTGGAGGATTTATACGGTATAGCTTCCAAAATACTTCAGAAACCGCTCAGCACTACTGATACAATGATAATTTACAGCCTCTATGATTACTACAGATTTCCGATTGATGTGATCCCTCTGCTGCTGTCGTTTTGTATGAATAATAATAAAAAAAGTATGAGACAGATAGAACGTGTGGCACAAAGCTGGGTAGATAAGAATATCACAACAGCGGAAAAGGCTGAGGAGTATCTGAAAAAAGCCGAGGAATATAACAGCAAAATATCGGCACTGAAAAAGGCGATGGGTATTTACGACCGCAAATTTACGCCTACTGAAAAGAAATACATAGATATGTGGCTTGAACAGATGGTTATTCCGGTAGAACTGATAGCGTATGCCTATGATGTGACGATAATAAATACGGGAAAGCTTTCCGTAACGTATATGAACAGAATACTGCAGGACTGGCATGCCGCAGGACTTAAAACTCCGGCACAGGCGAATAAATACAGACAGGAAAACAAGCCGGTTCCAGAAAAAAAACCGGCGACAAAGTCGACAGGTTTTACGAATTTTGAGCAAAGAAAAGATTATGATTTTGATGCGCTGGAAAACAGAGCATTTTCGGGCAGTAATAAAAAGTAAAATCCGATAGGAGAAAAGTTATGCTGTATAATAAAGAAATTTACGAACCCGTAGAAAGCTTGTTTAATACAAAAAAAATACGGGCAAACAGACGTATAGAAGAACGCAGGAACGAGATTTACACAAGATTTCCTCAGTATAAAGAAACGGAAGATGAGATAGCATCGCTGGGACTGGAGCTTACAAGACTTGCACTCGGCGGCAGCGATATGAAACTTGATGAGATAAGAAGTAAAATAGAAAGCTTATCTGAGAAACGTAAAAATATACTCCGTAATGCGGGGCTGAACGATGATTATATTCATGATGTGTATGAATGTAAAAAATGCAATGACACAGGTGTTGTTGATGACAGACACTGTGACTGTTTTATGCAGGCGCTTGCAGAGGAAGCTTCAAACCGTTCAAATCTTGCGGTAGCAATGAAAAATATACGGATGGAGGATTTTAACCTGAGCTATTATCCGGACGAGGCGGATGGCGATGGAAGAAACCCGCGTACACAGATGAAATGTATTCTGGAAAAAGTAAAAGAATTTATAGATAATTTCGGTAACCCGGGAAATAAGAATCTGCTGTTTTTCGGCAACTCGGGTGTAGGAAAAACCTTTTTATCATCGGCGATAGCCAATGCGCTTACGGCTAAAGGAACAACGGTAATGTACTATACAGCAAAAGAACTGCTTAAAATCCTGACAGAAAATGAATTTTCAACTACAGGAGAATATAAGGCGGCGTGCAGCTGGGCGAAAAATGTTGACCTTCTTATAATTGATGATTTGGGAAGCGAGCATATAACAACATATTCGGTAGCCTCCCTTTTTGATATAATCAATACAAGAGGCATTGCCGGGAAACCGATGATAATCAATACCAACCTGGCACCGAGAGAGCTGAACGGTATATATTCCGAAAGAATTTTCTCGAGACTGACAGAATTTGAATTCTTGAAATTTATAGGAAAAGATATAAGAGCAATAAAAAGCGGAATGTAAAAAATCCGGCAAAGAACGAAAATTTCTTTGCCGGATTTTTCAGCCTAACCGTTGACACAGACAGAAGAAATATGGTATACTTAATATATACAAAATTTTTATAATTAAGAATCGGAGGGGCCCTATGATTATGGTCAGTGCCTGTCTTTTAGGCAGAAATTGTAAATACAGCGGTGGTAATAATTACCGTAGCGAGCTTGACTGTGATGATGAATTTTTAGAGTTTTGTCCCGAATGTGCGGGTGGTCTTGAAATTCCCAGAGCTCCTGCGGAAATAGAGCCGGGATTCTGTGGCGACGATGTTATTTCGGGACGTGCCTGTGTTAAAGATAAAGAAGGTAAAAATGTTACAGAACAGTTTATAAAAGGTGCACAGGCGGCACTTGAGATAGCGGTATCACATAATATTAAAAAAGCAATGCTTAAACAGTCGAGCCCTTCGTGTGGTTGCGGTCTTATATATGACGGAACCTTTTCGGGAACAAAGAAAAAGGGCGACGGCGTGACAGCGGCACTCCTTAAAAAGAACGGAATTGAGGTAATTGGAATTGAATAAACTTAGAATATTATTAATTGCTATGTTGATTTTTACTGCATATAACATATCTGCCTCTCAAACGGAGGTATATGTAACAAGAACGGAATATTATACGGGAGATACCGTGTATTTTAAGGTAAAACCCAGGTTTGAGATAAATCCTTATGCGGTAGCTTTTGAAACGGAATATACCAAAGAAACTTTAGAGTATACGGGGTTTAAAACCGATTGTGAGGATATGTTCATTGCAGACAGCTTTGACGAAGGCGGAACTGTATATGCCGGATATACAAAAAAAGGGGAAAATCCTGCGGGAGAGGTAAATGAAATCACCTTTATATTTAAAGTAAAAGCTGAAGGTGATGCAAGTATAAAACTTAAAAAAATGACAGTAATAGATGCTGATTTAACTGAAACGGATATGCCGGTAGACAAAGGAAGTACGGTTGCAATCGTAAGTCCGGTGCAGACGCCGAAACCGCAGAAGAAACCGTCGGTTGGTGGAGGTGACACCGGTGGCAACAGAGGAGGAAAGACTCCTGCTATATCTCTGCCGGTAGTAATACCTACGCCACAACCGGAAATTATTACACCCACACCTGAGCCGGCAGTTTCTCTGCCGTTTGCGGACATAGAAAAAGGACATTGGGCAGAAGAATATATATTAAAGCTGTATGAGAAGAAAATTATTTCCGAAGATACAAAATTCAGACCGGACGATAATATTTCAAGAGCTGAGTTTATAAAGCTTATTGCCGAAACTTTTGAAATCCCGCCGGTATATAAAACAGCGGAATTTGAGGACTGCAATCCTTCGGCGTGGTATGCAGGATATATTGCGGCGGCGACTGAGGCGGGAATTATTAACGGCAGCGGCGGCAAGGTATACCCGGATTCGCCGATAAGCCGGCAGGACGTATGTGTGATTCTGGCGAGAATACTGAAAAAGACGGGAGAAACGCCCGGGTTTACGGATACAGAAAAAATTTCGGAATATGCAAAAGATTCGGTGGCGGCACTGGTATCGCTCGGAATAGTAAACGGAATGGGTGACGGAAGCTTCAACCCCGTCGGAACAGCAACGAGGGCTCAGGCGGCAAAAATGATATGCATGGCAGCGGAGGTGGAAAGATGAAAAGGGTTTTAATTGCTTTAATGCTGATGTGTATGTGCTGTAATGCGGTTTTTGCCGAAGGAGAAGTTTTTTCGGGAAACGACGATTCTGTGCAGGGAACGGTGGAGCCGACACCCGAAGACGGCGAAGCTTCTGAAAATGAAACAGAGGAAGGCGGCGTGACGGGTGAAGACGGGTCTGATGAAACAGAGCCGGAAGATGGCGGGACCGGAGATGTTCCGGGAGGAGAAGGAAATCCTGAAGAAGAAACGGGTAGTGATAACTCAGAAAGCGGAAACGCTGATGGCGATAATTCCGATGGCGATAATTCCGGTGACGACAACTCCGGTGTAGATAATTCCGGTGACGGAGAAACAGGAGAAGATACAGACGTACCTGAAGCCGATTTCTTTGATGATATGGAAAATTCAGATAAAATGTATGAGATTTCAGATGCTGTAATATTTGAAACGGTACCGGAAAATCAGTACGGAGAATTTTACGGTGATTATACCATATCCCAGAGACTGAGTAAAACGGAAGAATATATTGTATATGAACTGCCATACTGGAAAACAGCAAGGATTACAGCTTATTTTTATAACGGTGAAGAAATCGGACATTTTATAATATCGGCTTCGACGGACGGAGAGACGTTTGAAGAAATTATTCCTGAAGCGGAAATAATATCCGAAGAAGGTAAATGGCATAAAGTTGTTTATTCTTTTGAAAAACCGGTAAAAACACAGAAATACATAAAGATTGCGTGGAATGATTATACACAGACTTCGCTGACTAACTGGGGACAGGCGCTGGGAAGTATAGAGGTATATAATGAAGAAGCGGAAATATACGAAATAAAATATTTGTCGGATATAAAATTTGCGATTCCCGATAGTGGAGAGGCAAATTTCAGCCTTGAAACTAAAGTATGTGACCAGATGGGAATATCTGCGGATGCGGAGGTCCTGTGGCAGGAAATCTCGGATACGGGTATATCGCTTGCGGCAGACGGCAGTCTGACAGTTACGTCAGAGGCGGAAGACTGCGAAAAGGAAGTTACGGCATATATCCCCGAAACAGAGATTACATATACGGTAAAGCTTGAGCTTATGCACTATCCGCCCGGAGATGTCAATTCGGATTTTAAAATTACAGAGGAAGATCTGGAAATGGCAGGGAAACTGTATATGAGGCCTGTTGGGGAAGATGATGGTGCAAAAAGAGCAGATATAAATAAAAACGGAAAAACAGATATATATGATCTGGCTTATATAGCTTATAATATGGAGGAAAATGAGTAAATGGACATTATTAAAACTTTATCACAGGAGCTTGAGGTTTCAGAAAAACAGATAAACAGTACTGTGGCACTTATTGACGAAGGAAATACAATCCCTTTTATTGCCCGTTACCGTAAAGAGGTTACGGGAGGACTGGACGATACGGTACTGAGAAAGCTCAGCGAAAGACTGGAGTATTTGAGAAATCTTGTGGCTAAAAAAGAAGATGTATCAAGAATTATTACTGAACAGGGTAAAATGACAGAAGAACTGCAGGCAAGCATTGATGCAGCTGTTACTCTGCAGGAAATCGAAGACATTTACCGTCCTTACCGTCCGAAAAGGCGTACAAGAGCTACAGTCGCAAAGGAAAAGGGACTGGAGCCGCTGGCGGTTATTATCCTCAATCAGGATACATTTGACGGAACTTTTGAGGATTTGACGGCGCCGTTTATTGACGCTGAAAAAGGCGTTGAAACAGCAGAGGACGCTATAGCGGGGGCTATGGATATTATTGCCGAGATAGTGTCGGACAATGCCGATTTCAGGAAAATGATAAGAGAATATACATATGAAACGGGTACGATAAGCTCTAAGAAAAGCAAAGAAGAAGAATCAGTATATGAGCAATATTACGAATTTTCACAGCCTGTATCTAAAGTGGCAAATCACCGCGTGCTCGCTCTTGACAGGGGAGAAAAAGAGGAGTTCCTCAATGTGAAAATTGAGGTAGATACAGAGGCTATAAAAAATATGCTTCAGGCAGAAATACTTTTAGAAAAGCCCTGCCTCACAACGCAGTGTCTGATTGATGCAATTTCCGATTCCTATGACAGACTCATTGCACCGTCCATAGAACGCGAAATAAGAAATATTCTGACAGATAAGGCGCAGGAAAGCGCAATAGAGCTGTTCTCCAAAAACTTAAGACAGCTTCTGCTTCAGCCTCCTATAAAGGGTCAGACCGTTCTGGGATTTGACCCGGGTTACAGAACAGGCTGTAAGGTTGCAGTTGTAGACTGTACCGGAAAGGTTCTTGATACGGGTGTGGTTTACTGTACTCTTGACCACCACGATAAAGAAAAAGCGAGAAAAATTATTTTAGGTCTTATTAAAAAACATCATGTGGATCTGATAGCTATAGGAAACGGCACGGCTTCCAAAGAATCCGAAATATTTATGGCAGACCTTATAAAAGAGGCGGAACACGAGGTTAAATATATGATGGTAAGCGAAGCCGGTGCGTCCGTATATTCAGCATCGGAGCTCGGAGCACAGGAGTTCCCCGAATACGATGTTGCGCTTAGAAGCGCGGTTTCAATAGCAAGAAGACTTGAAGACCCGCTGGCAGAGCTCGTTAAAATTGACCCGAAATCCATAGGGGTAGGGCAGTATCAGCATGATATGAATCAGAAAAATCTGGGACAGGCACTCGGCGGTGTTGTTGAAAACTGTGTTAATACGGTAGGCGTTGATGTAAACACAGCGTCAGCGCAGCTTTTATCCTATGTTGCTGGAATAAATGCCGCAGTAGCAAAAAATATTGTATTGTACCGTGATGAAGAAGGTATGTTTACAAGCAGAAAACAGCTTAAAAAGGTTAAAAAGCTGGGAGATAAGGCGTTTGAACAGTGCGCAGGCTTTATCAGAGTACCCGAAAGCGAGTATATTCTTGATAATACTGCTGTACATCCCGAATCATACGGGTTGGCGGAAGAAATTCTGGAGCTTTGCGGATTCTCGCTGTCAGATGTAAATACTTCGTCGCTCAGCGAGCTTAAAAAGCGTGCATCAAAGGTGGATTTAAAAACGGTTGCGGAAAAACACGGAGTAGGTATGCCTACAATAAATGATATAATAGATGAACTGCTGAAACCGGGACGTGACCCCAGAGATGAACTGCCGAAACCGCAGCTGCGAAGTGATATTATGAGTATTGAAAGCTTAAGACCCGGTATGGTACTTACAGGTACGGTAAGAAACATTACAGACTTCGGAGCCTTCGTGGATATAGGGGTACACCAGGACGGTCTTGTGCATATATCACAAATTTGCGACAAATATATCAAACATCCTATTGATTTTCTCTCAGTGGGTGATGTAAAAAAAGTGAAAATTGTTGATATTGACGTTAAAAGGGGAAGAATTTCACTTTCAATGAGAAATATTGACGAGGAGTTATGCAATGTTTACAATTAGAGGGGCATTATTTCAATCATTTTTACCATTTGCAAAACTTTAAAAAAGTGGTAAAATATAAGTAATAAGTTTTTACACTCATAAAAGAGTGCATTATTTAGGAGGAAAATAAAAATGGCAAGCTTAAGCTTAAAAGGAATTTACAAAAGATATGACGGCGGCGTAGAAGCTGTAAAAGATTTTAATATTGAAATCGAAGATAAAGAATTTATCATTCTTCTCGGTCCTTCCGGTTGCGGAAAATCCACAACTCTGCGTATGATAGCAGGTCTTGAAGAAATCAGTGAGGGTGAACTTTACATAGGCGACAAGCTTATGAACGATGTTTCTCCCAAGGACAGAGATATAGCAATGGTTTTCCAGAACTATGCTCTTTATCCCCATATGACAGTATATGAAAATATGGCATTCGGTCTTAAACTCAGAAAGACTCCGAAAGATGAAATCAAAAGACGTGTTGAAGAAGCAGCAAAAATTCTTGATATAGCACATCTTCTCGACAGAAAACCGAAGGCTCTTTCCGGCGGTCAGCGTCAGCGTGTTGCTCTCGGTCGTGCTATCGTTCGTAATCCTAAGGTATTCCTTATGGATGAACCTCTTTCAAACCTTGATGCTAAACTTCGTGCACAGATGCGTACCGAAATCAATAAACTTCATCAGCGTCTCCAGACAACTTTTATCTACGTTACACATGACCAGATAGAAGCTATGACAATGGGTAGCCGTATCGTTGTTATGAAAGACGGCGTTATACAGCAGATTGAAAATCCGCAGGTACTTTACGAAAACCCTGTTAATATGTTTGTTGCAGGATTTATCGGAAGCCCGCAGATGAACTTTGTAAATTCTGTAGTTGAAAAGAAAGACAACGGTCTTTATATATCATTCGGTAATTCTTCAATTAAAGTTCCCGAAAGCAAAGTTGCTAAACTTGAAGCTTATGTTGGTAAAGAAGTTGTATTCGGTATCAGACCCGAAAACGTACATGACGAAGAAATGTATATCTCAACACTTACTGACAGCATAGTAGATGCTCATGTTGACGTAACTGAAGCTATGGGTGCTGAAACATACCTGTATCTTACAATTGAAGGTGCAAACTTCGTTGCAAGAGTTAATCCCAGAACAACTGCTAAACCTCAGGACGATATCAAAATTGCATTTGATATGGAAAAAATGCATATATTTGATAAAGAAACAGAGATTGCAATTCTGTAATAGCAAAAATACAGCCGCCGACTATGTCGGCGGGTTTTTTATGCCGGAAAAGGATAAAACCTGGAAAACGTATAATTTTACCTGAAAAAGATATAATAAAAATTACCTTAACAGGTGTTTATTCTGTTTTTAAGAAGGAGCGTTTTTTTGATTTATCCGGTTCTGTTTGTCTGCGGTGCCGCAGGCTATGGATTGATAGAGGTTATCTGGCGAGGATATACTCATTGGACGATGCTTGTGGTAGGCGGCGTGGCGTTTTCGGCAGTTTATTTTATAAATGAAGAAATGGCGGGCGATAACTTTTTAGTGCGTTGTATTGTAAGTGCACTTACAATCACATTAATAGAGTTTTTATCCGGAATACTGATAAACCGCTGGCTTAAATGGAATGTATGGGACTATTCAATGATGCCGTATAATCTCATGGGACAGATATGCCCCACCTACAGTTTTCTGTGGCTTCTGCTATGCTTCGCCCTGGTGCCGCTGTGTACAGCAATAAGAAAAATATAAACCTGCACACTGTGCAGGTTTTATTTTATCGGGAAATTTTGTATATGACTTGAATTTTATATGCGAATGTGGTATACTTGAAATATACGTAACTATTCGCTGGTTTTGAAAAGAAGTTTTTCGAAAGTATTTTCAGTAGATGGATCACAGGAAGGATGATATAGTTGTATTTTGATTCGCATGCCCATCTGGATGACGGGCGATATGATGAGGACAGAGATGAGGCTATAGCGGAAATCTCGGCGGCAGGAGTCAGTCTTTGTATGAATATAGGTGCGGATATGGCATCTTCACGCAGGAGCATAGAACTGGCGGAGAAATATCCGTTTATATATGCGGCGGTGGGAGTGCATCCCCACGATACGGACGATATGAGCGAGGACGATATTGCGGAGCTTGCAGAGATGGCAAAACACCCAAAGGTTAAGGCGATAGGCGAAATCGGGCTGGACTATTATTATGATAATTCTCTGCGGGAAAATCAGAAGAAATGGTTTTTAAGACAGATGGAGCTTTCGGCAGAGTTGGGGATGCCGTTTATTATCCACGACAGGGACGCTCACGGAGATTGTATGGAGATTTTAAGAAAATTTGACATAAAAAAGACAGGCGGAGTAATGCATTGCTTTTCGGGAAGTCCCGAGATGGCAAAAGAGCTTGTTAAAATGGGAATGGCAGTTGCCGTAGGCGGTACTCTGACGTTTAAAAATGCTGTGAAAGCTGTGGAAACGGTAAGAGAGATACCGATAGAACATATTCTGATAGAGACAGACAGCCCGTATCTTTCTCCTGTACCGCACAGAGGGAAAAGAAATACTCCGGCTTATGTGGGTCTTGTAGCGGAGAAAATTGCTGAAATAAAAGGAATAACTGCAGCAGAAGCCGCAAGGATTACCAAGGAGAATGCAATGCGGGTATTTCGCATAACAGAATAAATTTGCGGGGCTTTAAAGTCGGACGAATTTTATGCAAAGACCAATTTTTACAGTATATAAAGTTACTTATAAAAAAATGATTAAATTCTTTGTTTTCTATTGACAATTACTGTTTTTTTGTATAAAATATATATGTTAATTGATTAACAAAGCAGAAAGGAATGAATAAAAATGAATGAAGCTATAAAGGTCGCAACTGAAAAATTTGCGAAATTACTGGAAAAACAGCTTGAAAGAAATGAAAGAATAAAGGCAACAAAGGAATTTATGGATTACAGCAAGCTGGATAAGCTTATAATCGGTGTTGTGGGCGGTGACGGTATCGGTCCCGCGATTACTGCCGAAGGTCAGCGTATTCTTGAATATCTTCTTGCTGATAAGGTTGAAGCGGGTAAAATAGAGTTCCGTGTAATTGACGGGCTTACAATAGAAAACCGTGCGGCTGTAATGAAAGCTATTCCCGATGACGTTCTGGCTGAAATAAAAGAATGTCACGTTATTTTAAAAGGTCCTACAACAACACCCCGTTCAGGTGATAAATGGCCTAATATAGAAAGTGCGAATGTGGCAATGCGTAAAGAGCTTGACCTCTTTGCCAATATCAGACCCGTTAAGGTGCCTGAGCAGGGAATAGACTGGACATTCTACCGTGAAAACTCTGAAGGAAGCTATGCACTCGGCAGTGATGGTATTCACGTTACAGACGAGCTTGCATTCGATTTCTGTGTAACTACAACAGAAGGTACTTACAGAATTGCAAAAGCGGCATTTGAACACGCAAGAAAAACGGGTAAAACCAGAGTTACTGCTGTAACAAAGGCTAATGTAGTAAAAACTACGGACGGAAAATTCCTGAACATCTGTCAGGAGGTTGCAAAGGATTATCCCGAAATTCAGTTTGATGACTGGTATATAGATATTATGACAGCAAAGCTGGTTGATGAAAAAAGAAGAAAAGATTTCCAGGTACTTATTCTGCCTAACCTTTACGGAGATATTCTCACAGACGAAGCGGCTGAATTCCAGGGCGGCGTAGGTACTGCGGGAAGTGCAAACCTCGGCAAACGCTATGCTATGTTTGAGGCAATTCACGGTAGTGCACCCAGAATGGTGGAAGAAGGCAGAGCAAAGTATGCAGACCCCTGCAGCGTTCTCAGAGCCTGTGTAATGCTTCTTGAACATATCGGCGAGGTTGAAATTGCGAAAAAACTTGAAAAAGCACTTGATATTTGTATGTATACGGAAAGAAAACTTGTTATGACAGGCAGAGATACCGGTGCAACAAGCAGAGAGTTTGGGGATTATGTACTTGAAACCATGAAAAATCTTTAAGTAGAGGGATGAAGGTATGGAAGAAATAAAACCTGTCTCAGCTGTCGTTATCAGAAGGCTTCCGAGATATTACAGGTATTTAGGAGAGCTTCTTAGTGACGGAGTTGCAAGAATTTCATCTAAAGAGCTGAGTGACAGAATGCACGTTACGGCATCTCAGATAAGGCAGGATTTGAATTGTTTCGGCGGATTCGGTCAGCAGGGCTACGGATATAACGTAGAGTATCTGCATTCCGAAATAGGGAAAATACTTGGCATAAGCGGCGGCAAAAAGATGATAATTGTCGGAGCCGGAAACCTGGGAAGGGCGATTGCGGGCTACGGTAGTTTCAGAAAAAGGGGATTTACCCTTGAAGGTATTTTTGATATAAGTGATGAGATTATCGGAAAGGAAATTGCCGGTATCACAGTAAAACATACCGATGAAATAGATGCGTTTGTAAGAGACGGCGGTATTGATATTGCTGTTCTTACAATTCCTAAGGCGTATGCACAGGAAACGGCGGATAAGCTGGTTTCGGCCGGCATAAAAGGGATATGGAACTTTACTCACAGGGATATAAATATTCCTGAAGAAGTTGCTATAGAAAACGTGCATATGTCAGATAGTCTTATGACGCTGTCGTGCAAGATAGGACGAAACGGAAAATAAAAAAGCAGGGCTGCCAAAAAAATGCACAGCCCTGAATTTTTTTACAGGTAAAAAAATACGCCGGCAGAAACTGCCGGCGTATTTTGGTTAATTTAAAATATAAACTTTAACTTTTCTTCTTCCGAAACGTAAAGCCTCGCTTCGGCTGTCCATAAATAAATCCACTCGGTTACCCTTG
>JAZOTK010000038.1:0-4238 GCA_045657605.1 Clostridia bacterium | reverse complement strand
CCGTCTTCCATATCGGCTCCGCCGAGGGTGCCGCAGAGAGTGCATTTCGCTTCTTTTACATCGAGCGTGTTAAGTGCCCAGCTTGATTCAAGGAAGATGGTAGCACCGTTTTTCATTTTAACAAACCCGAACGCGGAATCTTCAACCGTAAATTCGTCAGGATTCCAGTCGCCGAAAGCGTTGGCGGTATCGGACTGCTCTGCCAGACGGCGGTAGACACTGCCTACAACCATTTCGGGTTCATAACAGTTCATCATCCACAGCGTAAGGTCAAGGGCGTGAGTTCCGATGTCGATAAGCGGACCGCCACCCTGTGCTTCTTCATCTAAAAAAACTCCCCAGGTAGGGACACCGCGGCGGCGAAGTGCGTGGGCTTTCGCAAAATAAATGTCACCGAGCTCGCCGTTTTCGCAGCATTTTTTAATATACTCCGCCTCAGGAGTATGTCTGTTCTGATACCCGATAGAAAGCTTTTTGCCTGTTTTTTTGGCGGCTTCTATCATTTCCTGCGCTTCCGCATAGGTTTTTGCCATAGGCTTTTCGCACATTACGTGTTTTCCCGCTTCAAGGGCGTGGACGGTCATAAAGCTGTGCTCGCGGTTGGGAGTACAGATATGAACGGCATCTATGGAGTCATCTTCAAGAAGTGCTTTATAGTCCGTATAGACTTTTGCTCCCTCCGCGCCGTATTCTTTTGCCGCCTTTTCGGCACGGTCTACTGTAGTATCGCAGAAAGCGACCATTTCGGCAGTATCCAGCTTTTTCAGCGCGGGCATATGTTTGCCGAATGCAATTCCACCGCAACCTATAATGCCTATTTTAACTTTTGACATATTGGATATCCTCCTTAACATTATACATTAAATAAACAGAAAATACAAGTATTATTTAAAAAAATAAACAAAATTTCAATAAAGATATTGTAAATTTCGTTTTAAAGTGGTATAATAGAAATGATTGTAATTATTTTTATGCGGAGTTGAAAAAATGTATACGGTAAAAGATGCATTTATGCCCGGCAGAGCCTTTGCATCAAAAGCACTTATGATAGGTCTGCCGATTATTATACAGAATTTTATTATGTTCGCACTCAATATGATGGATATAATCCTTCTTCAGGGATTGGGTGACACCGCAGTAGCTTCGGTAAGTGTGGCGAATCAGGCAAATCTTGTGGTAAATCTCATTATATTCGGTGTATCAAGCGGAAGCTCCATACTTATCTCGCAGTTTCGTGGAAGCGGAGACAGCGGTGCAATGCGGAAAACGGTCTGTATAGGCCTTCTGATAATAGGTATTATAACCGTAATTGTTGAAAGTATAATGGCAATTTTTCCCGAAACCGTTATGCGGATTATGACAAACGAGGAAGGGCTTATAGCTACAGGTGCGGGTTATCTGCGGATTGTGGCGGTTTCTTTTGTGTTCAGCGGAATATCTATGGTATTTTCCACACTTCTCAGATGTAACGAAAAATCCGCGCAGCCGCTTGTGGCAAGCGTTGTGGCACTCTCGGCAAATACTATGCTCAATTACCTGCTCATTTACGGCAAAGCGGGGTTCCCGCAGCTTGGCGTTACAGGAGCGGCTGTGGCAACGGTAATTTCAAGAATAACAGAGCTTTGTATTATACTGATTTTTGTCCGCAGACTAAAGAAAGATATAAGACCCGGATTTTCGGATTTTAAAAAGCTGAATATCGGGTTTGTGAAAAGGTTTGCGGTTATCGCAACGCCCGTTATAGTAAACGAGCTTGCCTGGGGTCTTGGTATGACGATTCATTCGGCAATCTACGGCAGAATGGGCGAAACAACGGTTGCGGCAATGAGCGTTGCAAGTATATTGGAACAGACCTTTGCGGTAGTTGCAACGGGCTGTGGACATATTACAACTATAATTTTAGGCGCAGAGCTCGGGCAGGGGAACTTTGAGAGAGCCAGGCATTATGCAGATACCCTGTCGCTGTGGGCGGTTATATTAGGACTTGCGACAACAGGAATTATGGCACTTGCGGCACCGCCGTTTGCAAGAGGGATATTTACAAATCTGTCAGATGATGCAATAAATCTTGCAATTTCGCTGATATATATGTTTGCACTTTATATGCCGGTAAGAGCGTTTAATTATGCGAATATAGTAGGTACGCTCAGAAGCGGTGGCGACAGCCTTGCGGCGGCGTGTCTTGATGCGGGAACGATATATCTGTTCAGCATACCTATGGGGATTTTGCTGGGACTGTATTTTAAATTTCCGCCGATGGTTGTTATTCCGATAATGTACGGCGAGGAAGCGATAAAAGCCGTTTTGGGATTTATAAGAATGAAAAAGTACAAATGGGTACGTAAAATAGGGTAGGTGTGAAAAATGTATTTTAAGGGTATGCAACTCCAGGGATTTAAATCTTTTGCAGATAAAACCGTGCTGGATTTTAAAGGCGGAATTACTGCCGTAGTAGGACCGTACGGAAGCGGAAAAAGTAATATTTCGGACGCTATTCGCTGGGTTATGGGCGAAACCAGCGCAAAATCTCTGCGAGGTGCGAAGATGGAGGACGTTATCTTCTGCGGAAGTGAAAAGCGTAAACCGCTCGGGTTTGCGGAGGTAACGATAATTATGGATAACTCGGACAGGTCGATGAATATAGATTTTTCCGAAGTCAGTGTAACAAGAAGGGTTTACCGTTCGGGAGAAAGTGAATATTTTATAAATAAATCGCCCTGCAGACTCCGTGACATTCACGAGCTGTTTATGGATACGGGTCTGGGCAGAGACGGTTATTCGATTATAGGACAAGGTAAGATTGACGCTATTTTATCCGCCAAATCCGAGGAGAGAAGACATATTTTTGATGAGGCGGCAGGAATAACAAAATACCGTTACAGAAAAAATGATGCCGAGAAAAAGCTGAAGGATACACAGGAAAACCTGACCCGTGTGGGTGATATAATAAACGAGCTTGAATCGCAGGTAGAACCGCTCAGACGTCAGTCCGAGAAGGCTCAGCAGTTTATAAAACTCCGTGAGGAGCAGAAGGCAACGGAAGTAAATCTCTGGCTCAGAAGCATAGACGAAGGAAAGGCATCTCTTGCCGAAACGGAGAAGGCTTATGAAACCGTACACGGTCATATCGAGGAGGTAAACGCGCATATTGCGGCTACCGAAAAGGAAATAAATTATATAAAAGATAAAATCAGAATAAAAGAAGGCGAAATTGACCGCACCAAATCCGAAATGTACAGCGACCGTGACAGTATCACGAAAACTCAGGGAGAAATAGAGGTACTGGAAACGAACATCAGCTTTAATACACAAAGCGCGCTCAGACTCGAAGGGGAGCTTGCGGCGGCTGAGAAACGGCTTGCGGAGCTTGGCGAAACAAAAGAAGCGGCGGAAAAGAGTCTTGCCGAGGCAGAGGAGAAAAAGGCTCTGTGGAACAAAAAAATCGCCGAAGCGGAAAAAGAGCTTGAACAAATAAACGAGGGTATAATTAAAAGTCAGTCGGAATTTGCGGCGGAAACCGATGAAATAAGTCGCATAAATGCCGAAATATCGGATATTGCGGTAAGACTGGCGAAAAATGCCCAGAACATAGAAAATGCAGGAGTTCGCAGACAACAGGTAACTCTGCAGAAAAAAGAAACTGATGAAAAATATATCAGTATGGGCGGGGAAATTGCCGAAATAAAAGCCGTTGCGGCAAAGCTCGGCGATGAATGTGAAAAAAGCGAAACCGCGGCGGAAAATCTGCAAAAAGAGCTGGATAAAAACGAAAAAGAATACCAGAGGCTTTCTGCGCAGATTCAGACCCTTGACGGTGAGAATAAAACGGCTATGAACCGCAAACGTATACTTGAAGAGCTGGAAAACGATTTTGAAGGGTATTCAAAACCCGTCAAAGCGGTTATGAACGAACACAAATTCGGTGTTTTGAGCAAATGTACGGTATACGGACCGATATCATCGCTTATAAAAGTCGAAGAAAAATATGTGCAGGCGATAGAAGCGGCACTCGGCGGTGCTATGAACAATGTAGCAGTAGAAACCGAAGAGGACGCTAAAGCGGCAATAGAATTTCTGCGAGAAGGCAAAAAAGGCAGAGTGACCTTTATGCCCGTAAGCTCAGTAAAAGGAAGAGAGCTTGAAGCGGACGGGATCGAAAAGTGTAAAGGGTATCTTGGCATGGCGTCCGATATTCCCGGATTTGACAGCAGATTTTCGCAGATTATAGTGAACCTGCT